>JAEVZT010000002.1 GCA_023392115.1 Chloroflexota bacterium | reverse complement strand
GCTACAAGCTGTTCCTGATGAGCATCGCCACGCAGGGCTACATCACCATGCTGCCGGACTACGCCGGCTTCAACGACCCGGATCGCATCCAGCCGTACTACGTCGCCGAGATGGCGGGTCGCGTCATGCTCGACGGCGCGCGCGCTGCCTACAACTGGTTTGAGACCGAAGCGGCGGCGGACGTCAGCGCCGCGCCGCAGGATGCCGTCATCCTCAGCGGCTACTCGCAGGGCGGGCAGTCGATCTTCGCGGCGAAGGATATGTGGCAGACCTACGCGCCGGACATCCCGCTGGCGGGCATTGTCGGCTACGCGCCGGTAACGAACATGCAGAGTCACATGCTCAACCTGCCGCAGATGGCGCCTTACCGCATGTTCGCCTACGCCGACTACTACGGCGCGGATGTCGTACCGCTTGAGGATATTTTCGCCGACTTCTGGCTGCCGACGCTCGAACAGGACGTGTTGAGCAAGTGCGTTTTCGAGGCGGCGGGCTACTTCAGCGCCAACCCGGCGGAACTGTATCGCCCCGACTTCCTTGACGCGCTGCGCGGCGGCACGCTTGACGAGTCCTACCCGACGCTTGCCGAACTGCTCGATATCAACAATCCCGGTTTCGTCCAGAACGAAATCCCCGCCTTGATCGTGCAGGGAACGGAAGACACGACGATCCCGATGCCGCTGCACGAGCAGTTCGTCGAAGGCTACTGCGGCGCGGGCAATCACCTGACCGAAGCCATCTACCCGGGCGTAAGCCATTTCCACGTCCGCGAGCACAGCTACCGCACCGTCCTCGATTGGATGGCGACCGTCGCGACGGGCGAGTCTCCGCGCGAGGACTGCCCGTAATTCGTGTAACTGGGGCGAGCCAGTGGCTCGCCCCTACAACCCCTCTTTTCGCCCCTCTCCACTGGCAGAATTTCCCCTGTCTGGTAAAGTGAAGCCCGTATCAGCTTTACACCAACAGGAACGAAGATGCGGAAACTTTCACTTGTCATGATCGTTTTGTGCTTGGCGCTGCTCGTGATCGGCGTGCCCGCCGGCGCGCAGGAAGACACGCACCCGCTTGCAGACATGCTGGCGCTCGTACCGCGCGAAGCGGCGTCGATTGACGGCGGCATGATCAGCTATGTCGATTACGCCGCGATTTTCTCGCAGCGCGACGGGACGTATCCAGAGAACGCAGCGGAATACGCCGAGATTCTCGCCGACGAGCGGGGCAGCCATCTGTTTTTCGCCAACTCCTTTCGCCTGATGTCAGGCTTATCGTCGTGGGTGCAGTACCTCAATATCGGCGCGCCCGAGTCGCTGCAGCTGCACGGCTTTGAGTGGTTCGACATTGAGCGCGCGCTGACCTTCGGCGCGCCGCCGGCTGTTGGTAATATCGTCGCCGGCGACTTCAACCCGCTGCTGATCCGGCTTGCCTTCGCCGCCCGCGATTACACGTCGGAAGTGATCGGCGACGTCGAAGTCCTGTGCTGGGAAGAAGGCTGCGATCAAGGACAGCGTGTTGACGTGCGCGGACGTCATCCCGGCGTCATTTTCGGCGGTGACCTTGGGCGGCGCGAGCCGGTCGCCCTGCTGCCGGACATGCTGCTCAACTCAGCGTCGTTTGAAACCTTGAGTGCCATGCTCGACGTGCAGGCAGGCGAGTCGGCGTCGCTGATGGACAGCCCCGAGTTTCAGAGCCTCGTCGCCGCGCTGACGTCAGGTGACTGGCAAGTGCTTCAGGTCAACTTCGTGACCTACGACGATGTTATGCAAGCGTCAATACCGGAAACCATCGACGTTCAGCCCGGCGATCTTGGAAAGCTCTTGCCCTACGGCGCTGCCGCGCTGGCGGATCTTCAGGATGGCGACGATCAGATAAGCTTAGTCGCGCTGGCTTACGGGGGCGAAGCGACGGCGGAAGCGGCGGCTCAGGAAGTCGCCAACCGGCTCGCCGGTTTCGATCCATCCCGCTGGTTTGAGGATTTCAACGTGACGGTTGAGGAACCGCGCGTTTTCGTCGACGAGGAAACGGGCATGGCGGTTGCGATCGCCGCGCTGCGCTACCCGCTGCCATCCAACGAGCCAGACGAGAACGGGCGGCTGATTTCGTCGGGCATGGTCTACCGCACGTGGATCAATGCCATCTACCGCCGCCAGTTTTACCCGATCGCCGGGGAAATCGTGTCGTTCCCCTGAAGCGGCGCGGACGAATTGACATGATGCGTCGTATTTGCTACGATGTTTTCGTCAGTTCCCGGTAAACCCATCAGGGATAGGTTCGCACATGGGTGTTGGTTCCATTCGCTTGCGCAGAATAGTCCGCTAATACGCGCAAGCAGTCCCTTTTCAAGTCAAGACAACTGATGCGCGTGTTAGCCGTCGTGAACGGGTTTGTATTTCAGCCCGTTCTTTTCGGCTTGCTGACTCCCGTCGGCATGCCCCCGCGTTGTCAGAGAGTCATGAACAGGGATAGAGAACGATGCCCAAACAACATAAACGCGATCCATCGGGGTGGGACGCGCTTGCACACTGGTACGATGGCTGGGTCGGCGCGGACGGCAGCGAACATCACCGCCGGCTGGCAATTCCGGCAACCCTCGATCTACTTGATCTGAAAAACGGCGAAACCCTGCTCGACTTGGGCGCGGGACAGGGTGTCTTCGCGCCGTATGTCAAGCAGGCGGGCGCGGCATATACGGGTGTCGAAATCAGCCGGAAGCTGTGGACGATCGCCCGCCACCGTCACGGCGCGTCGGGCAGCTTCATCTGCGGCGACGCGCGCCAGCTTCCACGCCTTCCGGGACTGAAGCCGAAACAGTATGACGCGGTCGTGTTCCTGCTCAGCATTCAGGACATGAATCCGCTGGATGCCGTGCTCAATTCGGCATCGTGGGCGCTGCGCGATGGCGGGCGGCTCGTCATGCTGATGACTCACCCGTGCTTTCGCATTCCGCGCCAGAGCGGTTGGGGACATGATTCAGGTCGTAACCTACGTTTTCGCCGCGTCGATACCTACCTGACGCCGCTCGAAGTGCCGATGAAAGCCTACGGCAAGCGGCGTTCCGGCGTCAGCATCAGCTTTCACCGCCCGCTCAGCCATTACATCAACGGATTGGCGATGTGCGGATTGTTCGTCGACGCGCTCGAGGAAATCACGACCTATGAGGACGGTTCGACCAGAGCCGAGCGCCGCGCCAATGCCGAGATTCCGCTGTTTGTCGGGCTGCGGGCGCGCAAGCTGCCCGCCCACGGGGAGAGTAAGGGGAGCTAGGGGCGACCCAATGGATCGCCCCGCTTAAAGCCTACCGAATGAGAGCTTACTGCGGCGTGACGGCGATTTCCTCTTCCTGTTCTGCCGCCTCAGCCTCGCGCTTGACGCGCGTCCGCTTGACCACATCGGGCAGCACCGCCAGCGCGAACAGGCTCGACGCGTAGATCGTCACCGCGCTGAGGAGGAACGCGCGCGTCATGCCGTCAACAAAGGCGGTACGCGCAGTCAGTATCACAGTATCAGCCATCTCGGGCGATAGCTGCGCCAGCGTTGCCGGGCTGATCGCTGTTTGCAGACCGGCGACGACCTCCGTGTACGTGTTCGCCGGCAGCACGCTTTCAAGCGGCGCGACGCCCGACAAATAAATGCTCGTGCCAATCGCGCCGAGTACGGCGACACCGAGCGCCCCGCCGAGCTGGCGCGTCGTGTCATTCATGGCGCTGCCGACGCCCGCCTTTTCCACCGGGATCGAACTCATGACCGCCGTTGTCGCCGGGCTGATCGCCAAGCCAATGCCGGTCGCTTGCAGAATCTGCGCGACCAGAATCCACGGGAAATAGCTCGTGTTGATGTCGTAGACGAGCGACTGGTAGAGAAAGGACGTTCCGGCAATTGCGACGCCGAGCGCGACTGTGCGCTTCGTGCCGAGGCGCTGCGCCACCTTCGCCGAGCGTGCCGTCACAAGCGTCATGGTGACCGCCAGCGGCAGCAGCAGCAGACCGGCGGTGAAGGCAGGATAGCCGAGCACCGATTGCAGGTACTGCGTCGTGTAGAACACCGCGCCGAACAGGCTGAAGGAAAGCAGCGTCAGCGTGATATTCGCGCCGGTGAACGCCGGGTTCTTGAAGAAGCGCAGCGGCAGCATCGGGTAGGGCGTGCGCGCTTCCCACAGGGCGAAAATCGTCAGCACGACGGCGGCGATTGCCAGTGACGCCAGAACGTCCGGCGCAGTCCAACCGACGACGCCCGCCTCGATGATGCCATAGACCAGCGCGAACAGACCGACCATCGACAGCAGCGCGCCGACAACATCCAGCGGCGGCGCGTTCGGCTCTTTCGTCTCGCCGAGGTAAAGCTGCCCGCCGATCAACGCGAGCGCGATCACCGGCAGCGGCACGAGGAACATCGAGTGCCAGCCGAAATTCTGCACCAGAAAGCCGCCGATCACCGGTCCGATGCCGACGCCAAGCCCGAACAGCGACGCCCACAGCGCGATCGCCTGCGGGCGCTCGTGCTGCTGAAAGGTCGCGCTGATGATTGACAGGGTGGCAGGCATCATCAACGCGCCGGCGATGCCGCGAAACATGCGCGTGGCGATCAGCGCGCCGGTGGTGAGCG
>JAEVZT010000564.1 GCA_023392115.1 Chloroflexota bacterium | reverse complement strand
GCTGCTGTTCGATCTGCGCAATCACGGCGAGAGCGACGGCACGATCACGACGCTCGGCTACCTTGAGCCTGAAGACGTGATCGCCGCGCTGCGCTACCTGCGCGAGCAGGCGGAAGTCAACCCGGCGCGGATCGTCCTGTTCGGTCAGTCAATGGGCGGGGCAGCGGTCATTCGCGCCGCGGCGCAGGTGGCGAACGGTCAGGCTGATGACGACGTGCCGGACGCGCGAGCCATCATCGTCGAGTCGACATTCAGCACGCTTGAGGAGAATATCTCTCAAGGCGTGCAGACTTTCACCGGACTGCCGTCGTTCCCGTTCGCGCCGATGATCCTGCTGTTCGGACAGCTTGAGGCGGGCGCGAGCATCGCGCAGGTGCGCCCGATCGACCAGCTTGCCGGACTCGCACCGCGCCCTATCCTGATCCTGCACGGCGAACAGGATCGGCTGATCGACGCCGACAACGCTGATCGCTTGTATGCGGCGGCGCAAGAACCCAAAGAACTCGTCCTATTCCCCTCGGCTGGACATGCCGCGACGCTTGAGAGCAACGGCGAGCTGTGGCAGCGGCGCGTGATCGGCTTCCTCAACCACTACGCGCGCGACGCCTGACCGCCGGTATAGATGATCGCGCCGTCGTGCCATTCGGGATCGGCTTCGAGGCATTCCCTCATTTGCAGGTACGACTGGTGCTGTTCGGGCGAGTTGGCGTTGGCGAAGTAGCTCTCGCGGTCGGGGAACATGACGACGAGGTAAAGCTCATTCGGATCGCCGTCCATCTGGTAGACGTAGGCGCTGTAACCAGCGTAGCGCGGTTCAAGGTTATCGTCCTCGTCGCGCATCGCTGCTTGAAGCTGCGCCAGCATACCCGGTTTAACACGCAGACGTGCGACTGTCCCGTACATGCTGTCCCCCTTTATACTTGTTATGCGTACAAGCTTTATTGTAAGCGAATGATGAGGCAACGCAAGCGCCGGACTTATGCTACAATCGCGCGGCACAGAGGCTGTATTGTTAGGAGAAACAATGGTTCGCAGGTGGATAACGCTGTTTAGCATTATCGCGCTGGTGCTGCTGGTCGATCAGGTTTCGAAGCGGTGGGTAATCGCGAATTTGATGCTCGGCGAAACGGTACAGCCGATCCCGGCGCTCGCGCCGTTCTTCCAGTTCACGCGCAGCGAAAACACAGGCGCGTCGTTCGGCTTTCTGCCGCAGGCGGGCGATCTGTTCCTGATCATCGCCATCATCGTGACGGTGGCGCTGGTCTTCTTCTACCCGCGCGTACCCGAACGGGCGCGGGTGACGCGCGTCGCGCTCGGGCTGGTCTGCGGCGGGGCGATGGGCAACGCGATTGACCGCATTGATCACGGCGCGGTGATCGACTTCATCCACTATTACATCCCCGGCATCATCTCGAACGTCTCGAATCTCGCCGACCACGCGATCGTGATCGGCGTGCTCCTGATCTTCATCGAAAGCTGGTATCTCGACTCGGCGCACAAGCGTGAAGCCGCCGCGGTTGAGAACGCGCCGGCGGAAGGGGAGGGTCAGCCACCCCTCTAGTTACGGGGGGATTCGACGTCACGCCCGCTAAGCGGTGGTGTTCCCATGTATAATAGCGGCGTGAAAATGCGCGTTAAGGAGACGACATGTCACGTAAAACTGTCAAGCAGCTCGCGCTGATACTGGGGCTGCTGATTCTGGCGTAGTGCAGCGTGCTCGGCACGCCGGGCACGGGTGGACTTGTCCCGACGACCGGCGACACGGCGAGCGATCCGTCGGCGGTGCAGCGTTTCCTGCCGAATATCGCCGGCTATAACGTCACCGACGCGAACAGCATCGTCGACGCTGTGACGACCGTCTCTGGCGGCGCGTCGCTTCTGACGGGCAATCCGGTCACCGCGGCATTGATCGCGCAGATTGACGGCATGATCCAGTGTTACCAGAACGTTGGCGCGGTGGGCGCGCGAATTTACACCCAAGCCGACATCGGTCAGATCCTCGAAGGACAGGTTCCCGCCGTCGGCGCGCTGGCGATGATCAATCAGGATCGGCTGGTGAATAACTTCCTTCCATGCGCGCTGGGCAGCGCCGGTGACGGCTTCCGGGCGCAGGGCGCGGCGGTTGAGCCGTGCAGCGGATCGGGATCGTTCGTCGCCGAAGGTGAGACGATTCATTACCTGTACGCGGCGACACAGCCCGATCTGTGCGCGCAGTTTCAGGCACACATCCCCTCGTAGAAACGTCGGAGCAGCATGACGACACGACCGACGACTCAGCGCCACTGGGGCGTGTTGATTGTGACCGGGCTGGTCTTTGCCCTTGTCACCGGGGGGCTGATCCTCGGCATTCAGGCGCTTGGACTGGAGCGGATTCGCGCGGTGATCGAGAGCGCGGGTCCGCTCGCGCCGCTGGCTTACATCGGCGTTAAGATCCTGACCTATGTCTTCGCGCCGCTGACGAGCGGTCCGCTTCAGGTCGGCGCGGGAGTCCTGTTCGGTCTCGTGCCGGGGACTGTCTACACGCTGATCGGCGAAGTGATTGGCGGCAGCCTGAGCTTTGCGATCTCGCGCCGCTTCGGGCGTCCGGTCGTCCACCGGCTGATCGGCGACGAAGGTTTGGCGCGCGTCGACGGCTTCGTCGGACAGATCGTCGACTGGAAGACGCTGACTTACGCCCGGCTGTTCCTGTTCTCGATCTACGATTTCATCAGCTACGCCGCCGGCTTCTCGCGGCTCAAGTACAGCACCTACCTGATCATTTCGATCGTCGCCGGTTTTATCCCGACGTTCGCCGCCGTCGCGCTCGGCACGATGCTGACGGAAGAACGCGGCGGGTTGATGTTCCTGTACGCGATTGTCGCCGTCGCCTGTGCCGTGCCGCTGCTGTTTCAACGGCAAATTCGTCGGCTGTTGAAAATCGGCGCGGCGTCGTAAAGAACGACCCCACCCCCGACCCCACCCCGAATTCGAGGAGGGGAGCAAA
>JAEVZT010000549.1 GCA_023392115.1 Chloroflexota bacterium | reverse complement strand
CTACGTCACGACGGCGGGCGGTCCCGGTAATACGACAGCCGTCCCGGGCATCCAGATCTACATCTTGGCGTTCACGGAGCAGCGGATTGGACCGGCATCTGCCCTTGCCGTCATCCTGATGATCCTCGTTCTGGTTGCCATCCTCCCCATACAGCGCCTGAACCGGGAGGTTGCTTAATCATGGAAATCGGACGTGGAGAACTCTACGCGGGACGGGCATTGCTCTTGGGGCTGATGGTCGTAACGATCCTGCCATTCATCAGCATCTTCGTGACCGCGCTGCATCCATCAGGAACCCTGCCCCGAGGGCTTGAATGGCCCGCCGATCCGCAGTGGGGCAATTTCGTCGAAGCGTTCAACGTGGCAAACATGACGGCGCTGCTCGGCTCGAGCGTCTTTATCGTCCTCGCCGTCGTACCCGTATCGCTCGTCATCTCGACGATGGCGGGGTTCGCTATCGGTCACCTGCGGATCCCCGGCTCGCGCATGCTGCTTCTGCTTTTTGTGTTTGGGCTCACCCTCCCGTTCACCGGGATTATCGTGCCGCTCTACTATCTCGAACGGGCGATAGGCATCTACAACACGCGACTCGCGGTGGTGCTGCCGCTGATCGGGCTGTACATGCCGTTTGCCGTCTTCTGGATGCGCGCGCATTTTGTCAACATGCCGAGCGAGATATCCGAAGCGGCGCGCGTCGACGGTGCGACAACATGGGGTCTGTTCTGGCGGATTCATCTTCCGCTCGCACGACCACCCATTGCCTCGCTTGGAATCCTGATGTCAGTGTGGACGTGGAACCAGTTTCTGCTCGCGCTGGTACTCGTCGAGAACCCGACCGAGCGAACGATGGCTGGCGCGTTAGGAGCATTCCAAGGGCATTACGCGACCAACGTCCCCTTGCTGTGTGCCGGAACTATCCTGATTCTGCTGCCCACGCTCATCGTCTTTGTGCTGTTCCAGCGGCAGATTATCACGGCGCTGCTCCAAGGCTCAGTCAAGGGATGACGGCGAGTTGGGTCTCCTTCCCAGAACAGCTTGTTCGCAGCGCCGGTTTCAGCCACCTTCAAGGCTGATCGGGAAAGCTCACCTTACAAGGATACCTTGATGCGTAACGGTGTTCACCTGATCACGTATGCGAACCGGCTTGGCGGTGACGGCTTGGACGCTCTACGGCGTTTACTTGATGATCCCCTCAAGGGCGCCTTTAGTGGCGTTCACATCCTCCCATTCTTCTACCCTGTCGATGGCACGGATGCTGGTTTCGACCCGATTGATCATTCGACGGTTGATCCACGAGTCGGAACATGGGACGACATCGCGGCGTTAAGCGAAACACTGGAGATTACTGCCGACCTCATCGTCAATCACATTTCACGGAAGTCGCACCAGTTTCAGGACTATCAAGCGAACGGCGAGAACTCACCCTATCGCGGCATGTTTCTCACCTTTGGGAGCGTGTTTCCGAGCGGCGCAACCGAAGCAGACTTGCTGCGGATCTACCGTCCGCGTCCCGGACTGCCGTTCACAACGACGACACTCGCGAACGGGCAGAAATCGATCCTGTGGACGACCTTCACAAGCGACCAGATCGACATCAACGTACGCGACCCGCAGGGAGAAGCCTACTGGAAAGCGCTGTTACACAGGTTTCAGCAGTACGGGGTTAAGACGGTTCGGCTTGATGCGGTAGGCTACGCGATCAAGAAGGCTGGAACCAGTTGTTTCATGATTCCCGAAACCTTCACGTTCATCGAGGAACTGACTCGCTACGCTAGATCACTTGGGCTGGAAGTGTTGGTCGAAATTCACGCCCATTACCGCACGCAGATCGAGATCGCTCGCCAAGTTGACCGCGTCTATGACTTCGCCCTGCCCCCTTTGATCCTCCATGCGCTTTTCAACAAGACTGCCCACCACCTTAAGCAGTGGTTGGCGATCAGCCCTCGCAACGCCGTGACGGTACTCGACACCCATGATGGAATCGGTGTTATCGACATTGGCGCTGCGGCTGACGCTGACGGCTCTGAACTACCCGGCTTGATCCCCGCCCACGAGGTGGACGCACTTGTCGAAACGATTCACGAGAAAAGCGGTGGGCAAAGCCGCAGCGCGACCGGACATGCCGCCTCGAACCTTGACCTGTATCAAGTCAACTGCACCTATTACGATGCGCTGGGCAGAAACGATCGCGACTATCTGATTGCCCGTGCCATCCAGTTCTTTGCGCCCGGCATCCCGCAAGTCTACTACGTCGGTTTACTCGCCGGCACCAACGACATGGAACTCTTGGCAAGGACCAAGGTCGGGAGGGAAATCAATCGACACTACTACAGCTGGGACGAAGTCGAAGCGGCACTCGACCGCACAGTCGTCCAGAAACTGCTCAGGCTCATCCGCTTCCGCAGCGAACACCCGGCATTTCACGGTGTCTTCTCGCTGCAACCCTCTCCCGACCCACTGTTAGTGATGCGATGGGACAACAACGAAACGTGGGCAGAGCTGCGGGTCGATTTGAATGCCTCTCTTATGGAAATCAAGTTTACAGAAAGTGGTTTTGAGAAACGCCTCGACTGGTGACATATTGAACATCTCGCAGGCTGCGAGTACCGGTCTTCGGTAACACATTCAGGGTGAGGCGGGAATTCAAGGCTCAGTGAGCGTGACGATGGCTATCAGAAACGAGTCGAACGGTATTCGGCTGGACTCACAGGGCGTCGAGGAGCTTCCCGCGTCGCTCGCATCGCGCCGAGATCTCGTTCATCTCAGTGCCTACGATAATCGATTGCAGAGCCTGCCGGATTGGTTGTGGTCACTAACGGACTTGCAGTCCCTGAATCTGTCCGTCAATCAGCTGACCATGCTGCCCGAAGCGATCGAATCGCTCCGAAACCTACGGATGCTGGATGTCGGGCACAACCGAATCACGCAGCTCCCGGATGCGCTCGGCTCGCTGCGATCACTCACGGATTTCCTGTACCTGAGCGACAATGGCATTGAGGAGCTGCCGGAAACGTTGACCAGCCTTACGCAGCTGCGTTACTTGAACGTGACCGACAACCGGCTCGCGGCTCTACCTGCGGATATTGGCGACATGGTCGGACTTGTCGAGCTGCGTGCTTATCGAAATCCACTCGTAACGCTGCCGGATTCGATTGGGCTTTTGGTCAACCTGCGTGAACTCCATCTCGATCAGACGTTGCTCAACGCGCTTCCATCGACCATTGGCAATCTCCAGAGCTTGCGCATCTTGTCCCTACGCGAGTGCCGGTTGACAGCCTTGCCAGCTTCCGTCGGCAGGTTGCAGCGGTTGCGTCATCTTGATCTGCGTGGAAATCTGTTGGCAGAATTGCCCGACTCGCTTGCTCATCTCCCCCACCTAGAAAAGCTCGACCTACGCTGGAATCATCAACTCCGGTATTTGCCACCGTGGATAGCGCTGCTGGAAGCACGCGGCTGTCTCGTGTACCACTAGGCTAAGTTCTATCACCTATGCGGCTGAGAAGAGATGTTCCCGACGATCACGGCGCGATCAGCTGAGGTCGACACCGAGCCTTTTCACCGGGACTGTGTCACCGTCTCTGGCAATGTAATAATGCGGCGTCGGGTGCTCCTTGCCGTAAACATAGCCGACAAACGAGTTCCCCTTAGCGTCAATCGCGTACAGTGTGATACCCGTGTTCTGGTCGGGATGGTAGCGGATGTCTGCCAGCGCTTCGCGAACGGCTTCTTCGACCGAGCGCCCAAACTGCATATAGGCGACAGCCATGCGCGTCAGTCCTGACCGGATGGCGATTTCGCCCATGCCGGTACACGCCGCCGCGCCATACCGATTATCAGCAAAGAAACCGGCACCGGCAATGGGGGTATCGCCGAGCCGACCGGGGTATTTCCATGCCCAACCGCTCGTGCTGGTCGCGACGGCGATGTCGCCGAAGCTGTCCTGCGCGAGATAAACGGTTGTGCCACCCGACCGCTGCGGATCGCGCCCGCGGTAAACGGCTTCGATCAGCGACTGCTCACCGGTCGCGGGGTCGAAATCGAACTGGCGGCGCCATGTTTCCCAGTTCTGGCGCATTTCGTCAGTCAGCAGCTCTGCCCGTTCCGCGTTGATTTCGTGGCTAAAGCGCGCCGCACCTTCTCCCACGAGCAGAACGTGCGGCAGTTCTCGCATGACGGCGTAAGCCACACTGACCGGATGCAGATAGCCTTGCAGCGCGCCGACAGCGCCGCTCGCCCGCGTTCGACCATCCATGACGCCCGCATCGAGTTCCATGACGCCGAGGGCGTTCGGATAGCCGCCCTTACCTACCGACTCGTCCTCAAAGCTTTCCTCGACCGCACGTACCCCTTGCTCGATCGCCTCGAGCGCGGTTTTTCCTTCCCGGAGCAGCGCCCACGCGATGTTCGATCCGGCGTTTCTCCAATCGCCGCACAGCAGGATCATCGCGCCCCCTTAGTGGACGATACGTGGCACAAGGCGCGGGTTGAGGATGTAGGGCGGAAGATAGCCTGCAATGTTGCTGAACGGCAGGACTTCCGGTTTGAGCCGGATTCCCAACGCCGTTTCCATGAAGCGGCGGCGAGCCTGAATGCGCCCCCACGCTTCCGGGTACCGCTGCTCGAACGCGGCGCGAAGGGCTTCATCCGCCAGCACGATCCCGTCTTCGATGTTCGTGCTCATGTAGGCTGTCCCGGTCGCCGGAATGATGTCAATCTGCAGCGCCATGCCAGAGCGGAGCGGAATATTTGACCCTTCAAACACCGGCGAATTAACCCATTCGTCGAGGTGGATGTAGTGTCCGGGGTTGAGCCCGACGCCGAAGAAGGGATCGCCAAGGCGCTCGAGTACCAGCCGGTAGATTTCGCCGCCGGTCACGCCGATGCCGATGGTTTCATACCACGCCGCCGCGGTGGCGAAGTACGGCGCGACGAGTTTATCGACGTAATCCTGAATCGGAGTCGGAAGCTCCCCAGCGCCCTCGATCAGAAAGCCGCCGCGCGAAGTCAGCGCTCCCCAAAGCCCGACGGCGGTGGTTAGGTATTCGCCGCGCCCAATGACCCTCATGCTCGGGCTCGGCAAGCCGTAAGCCGCTTTGGGACCGGCAGACAGCATCGTGTGAACTGCGAGCGGCAGCGCGGGCAGCGCCATTCGCTGCGACAACTCGAGTTCCGTCATGCCGGGCTGCACTGAAAAGAGCGCATTACGGACTGCCTGTGACGCCCACGTCGCCGAGAATTCGAAGGCGGCGAGCTGATCAACCTCGTTGATGATGCGCAGTCCATCAGTCGCGTTCATGAACAGCGATGTCGCGTTGACGACGTTTGCCGCATTCCCTGTCAGTTCGCGAAGTGTGTCGGTGATGAACGCGGGAACCTCAATCCACATTTGAGGCGTCGACGTTTCGCGCGTGTCGAAATACTTCCATCCAGCCAGACCGATCCGCTGACCCGCTTGTATGCCGGCGTCCCGGAATATTTCGCTCAGGAATGGATTACCTTCCCGGGGCATTCCCATCAGGCTGAAGCTGCGGTAGAGCACCCGCTGCAGCGGCACAGGGCAAAGTTCGGCGTAACCCCATCCTTCAAGCCCGACAACCAGTGTCGCTTCTCTCCCCGGCACGAGGATCAGCAGCGCTTCCTCGAAGCGTGGATCGTAGGCAGTGAGATAGGCGAGATTGGCGAAATGTTCTCGATCCCCGTAGACGACCAGCACGTCGAGCTGTGCCGACGCCGCTCGGTCGCGCGCCGTCGCAATGCGCTTGGCATAAGTATCGGGTGACACCGCCGGCTCGACGGTCGGGACTCCAAACTCCGGAAGGTCAATAACAGCAAGTTCGACAGACGGCATCACGTTTCCTCTCATGCAATCACAAAAGTAAGTAAGATCTGTAGTTCTTTTGTCGACGCCTAGGCAATATGAACATCAATGCCCAGCGCGCGCAGCGCCTCAACGGTGTCTGTCGGCGCGTCCGCATCCGTAATAACCGTGTGCATATCTTCAAGGGGCAGCACGCGCGACAGCGATCGCTTTCCAAACTTACTGCTGTCGATCAGGAGGATCACCCGTTCCGCGCTCCTTGCCATCGCCTGTTTGACCTGATTTTCCAGCGGATTGGGATCTGTGATTCCCTCAGGCAGCGTGAACCCGGTCGCGCTCAAAAATAATGTACGGACGCGCAGGTGTTCAAAGAACTGGACTGCGTCAGGTCCAACAAACGTCCACGATGCCTCGCGCAAAATACCACCGCAGCAGATCGCCATCATCCGCGGCACAAGCGGCGCAACCTCATTGATTGTGCCAAGCCCGTTGGTGACGATGGTCAGGTTCTGCTGGTCGAGGAATTTCACCATTGCCATGGCGGTTGTTCCGGCTTCGAGGATGATGATGTCGTTGTCGCGCACGAAGTGGCGCGCCGCGTAACGCGCAATTCGATCTTTTTTCGCACCGTTCACCTGCCGCTTCGTCGCGTAGAAGGGTTCGACTGCCGATGCGTGATCTGCCTTCACCGCCCCACCGCGAACCCGCTTGAGCTTACCTTCGACTTCCAACGCCTGAAGGTCGCGCCAGATGGTCATGCTCGAAACGCCGAGGTTCACCGCCAGTACTTCCGCGTTGACCGTGCCCTGCTGCTCTATCCACGTCGCGATCTGCCGGCGCCGCTCAGCGGCTAATGCACGTTTACCCTTGTTTGAAGTTGATATATCGACGGACAAAGGCACGCTGTCAGTCCTTTACTGTAGCTGGCAACAGATCATAACACTATTTTCGCGAAGATTAATCTTCAATGCGATTGTTGACATTTGATAGAATGTGGTTTAATTTGATATATAGTTCACTTTATAACATATTCTATCATTCTTTGCTCTAAGATTGATTATGTCATTAACGCGTCTTGACAGTCTGTCCCTGTTTTCGCACTTCGACCCTCGAACCGGGGTAATCGAAGGCGCGCCGAGCAGCAGCCGTTACCTGAGCGATCTTGAAGGCTGTTTCGCTGACAGCGCCGCCTTCGAAGTACGCGTGCGCGAAGAGAACCCTGTCATCTATACGGTTTCCAGCATTGCGCCAGCCAACGGTGATGGACAGCTCCATTACGGGCTGGGTGTCCTTGCACCGGGGCGTATCGGCTGCGAGTACTTCATGACGAGAGGTCATTTCCACGCGTGGCGCCCGGCGGCAGAAGTCTATGTAGGGCTGTGCGGTGTCGGCGCGATGCTGCTTGTGGATGTACTAACCGGTGAGAGCCGGCTCGTTCCGCTCGTCGCCGACAGTATTGTCTACGTCCCCGGGCACACAGCACACCGCACCATCAACACAGGTGACACTCCGCTAACCTACATCGGGATTTATCCTGCAGCCGCCGGTCACGACTACGGTTCAATTGCAGTTCAGAATTTCCGCAAGGTCGTCGCGGCGGTCGACGGGAAGCCGACGCTGCTCGATCGAGCTGATTACGCGCGGCTCTGCGCTTAGCCAACGACGGGACGGCTGTCATGACGACGTTTGCAACCAAGCCAATACCAGAGCACAAGCCCGAGGTGCAGTATGTCGAGCGTCCGTGGGGTTCGTTCTACCAGTACGCGAACAATCAAGATGTGACCGTCTCGTTGATGACAGTCAAACCCGGGCAGCGGCTGAGCTTGCAGTCACACTCCGGTCGCGCGGAACTGTGGATCGTGCTTGACGAAGGCGCAGCCATTCAGGTTGGTGAAGACATGATCTACCCGAAAGCTGGCGAGCAAATCTGGATTCCAGCGCAGACCAAACACCGCCTGTCAAGCACCGGCGCCGAAGTACGCGTCCTCGAAGTCGCTTTCGGCAACTGGCAGCAGGACGACATCACGCGCTATGACGACGACTACCGGCGTCCGGAACAGGGGGAGTAATCGTGGATCGGGCGGTGGCTTGGCGGAAAACGACCCAGCGTGTCGCGCCTGTCCGGCGTGCTGAAGCGCTCGGCGAATACGACATCTATCCTGCCTTTCCGGTCGGAAGCGACAAGATTGAGGCGGGCTATGACGCGCTCGCCCTGCACATTGCCGGACAGCGCCGCGTCACCATCGATGGCTACGTCGGCGTGTTCTGGGATAACTTTCGTGCCGAACTCGACGCCGCCCTGAATCGGCTCGGCATAAAAGCGAGCTGGTACGCCATAACCGATGCGCTGCTGTCCGAATTCGAGATCGACCAGATGATCGCGCCCTTCCTCGGCGGTGACGACCCACTCTTCGGCACGCGCTATACGGGCGAACTCGCTGACTTCTTCGCGCTCGACAAGCTGAAGGCGGTCGACAGCGATGGCGAACCGAGCATCGTCTATGGCTGCGGCGCGGCGCTGGCAGGCTGGGAAAGTCTGCTGATCTACATCGATGTGCCAAAGAACGAGATCCAGTTTCGCTCGCGCGCTGGCGGCATCACCAACTTGGGCGCGCGGCAGGCGTTTGACGCAAAAGCGATGTACAAGCGCTTCTATTTTGTTGACTGGGTTGTGCTGAATGCGCATAAGGCTGCCCTGCTGTCGAAAATCGACCTGATGGTGGACGGACAGCGCCCTTCCGAACAGCTGCTGATGTCGGGCGATGACCTGCGTCATGCGCTGGCGCTGATGAGCCGCAGCTATTTCCGCGTTCGCCCATGGTTTGAACCCGGTCCGTGGGGCGGTCAGTGGATCAAGGAACAGGTTCCGCAGCTTCCGCAGGACG
>JAEVZT010000492.1 GCA_023392115.1 Chloroflexota bacterium | reverse complement strand
TCTTCAATCGTGCACAGTTCGGGGATGCAGGTGATGTCCACCAGCGCGTGATGCATGGCGGGCAGTTCTGCCAGCGCCGGATAAGAGGCAGCAGCCCGTAGATCGACAAGCAGATCGGTTCCGCCTGCGACCACACGGGCGCGTCCTGCGTACTGCGCCAGCAGTTCGAGCGCCTCGTCGGTGCTGCGCGGCGTGTGATAATGTTCCCACATCTTCATCGGCATTACCTTGCGTGTTTCAAACGGTTATTTTCACCCGCTCCGCCTCGATCAGCGAAGCGATAGGTTTCATAGAAACGTATGCTAGCTCAAGATAATATCTCAAGTGGGGACGGCTGGCACGACCCTAAACTGCCGCGCCCGCCATCATCGCGCCCAACTGGCGCACGTCTACCGACTCGCGCGGCATCTCGCCGACGATCCGCCCCTCGTACATGACGACGATTCGGTCGCTCAGGGCGAGGATTTCGTCAAGATCTTCGCTGATCAGCAGGACTGCCGTCCCTTTTGCTCGCTCGTCAAGCAGGCGGTGATGGATGTACTCGGTCGCGCCGATGTCCACCCCGCGCGTAGGCTGCGCGGCGATTAAGACCTGCGGACTCCGCGCGAGTTCACGGGCGAGGACAAGCTTCTGAATGTTGCCGCCCGACAGGCTCTTGATCGGCGTCTCGACACCCGGCGTCTTGATCTCGTAGTCGCGGATCGCCTGCTTGCACGCCGCGGTAATCGCGCGGAAGTTCATGAGCACCCTACCACGCGCAAACGGCGAACGAACGTGATCGTGCAGCACGAAGTTTTCGGCAACGCTGAAATTCGAGATCACGCCGTCAACCATGCGCTCTTCGGGTATATAAGCGATGCCAAGCGACTGAATCGTGCTGACCGCCTGATGGGTCGCCGGCTTGCCGCCAATTGTGATCTCGCCGCGAGTCACGGGGCGTAGCCCGGCGATCACCTGTGCCAGCTCCTGCTGCCCGTTGCCGCTGACGCCCGCCACACCGACGATTTCGCCGCCGCGTACTGTCAGCGTCACGTCGCGCAGTCCCGGCGTTCCTCGGTCGCTGAGCGTTTCCACCCCGCTCAAACACAGCCGATCCGCGCCGACGCGGGCAGGTGGACGTTCATATTCGAGCACCACCGGTCGTCCGACCATCATCTGCGCCAGCATCAACCGGTTCGCGCTGTGCGCCGGGATCGTGTCAACCCGCTGCCCGTCGCGCAGCACCGTGATCCTGTCGCTGATCGCCAGCACTTCGTGGAGCTTGTGCGAAATGAAAATCAGCAGGTGACCGTCTTCGCACATCTGCCGCAGGACGCGGAACAGGTCGTCGACTTCGCCCGGAGTCAAGACTGCCGTCGGCTCGTCGAGGATCAGCAGCGCTGCGCCGCGATAGAGCGCGCGCAAGATTTCGACGCGCTGCTGTTCGCCGACCGCGAGCTGCCACACCGGCACATCCGGATCGACGCGTAGATGGTAGCGTTCGCTTAGTTCCTTCACCCGCTCGCGCACCCGATCGAGGTCGAGCAGTGCCCCGCGCGAGGACTTCAAGCCGAGCGCGATGTTCTCCGCCACCGTCAGCGACGGTACGAGCATGAAGTGCTGGTGTATCATGCCGATCCCGCGCTTGATGGCATCCTGTGGCGAACGGATCGCCGTCGGCTTGCCGGCGAGTTCAATCGTGCCACCGTCGAGCCGGTATAAGCCGTAAAGCAGCTTCATCAGCGTCGACTTGCCCGCGCCGTTCTCGCCGAGCAGCGCGTGGATTTCGCCGCGCTCCCCCTGCGCCTCGGCATCGAAGTCAACGTGATTGACTGCCAACACGCCCGGGAAGCGCTTGACGATCCCGCGCATGTGCATCGTCTGAATTCGTCGTTGTCCGGTTGGAAGTATGTCGCTCACGGCTCTGTCCTGCTCGCCTGTACTGCCTGTTCATTAGCCTCTCTCCCTCAAATTGATGGAGAGGGCACGAGAGCTGCGCCGGCGGCTCAAGCCTCCGGCTGCTGGTTAGCAAGCCCGCTGAAGCCGGCTCAGTTCAGCCCCGTTCACGGGGCTTTTTCCACTAGCCCGATGCTTTGAGCATCGGGCGCTGCGCCCGCGCCGCTTTGCTTATAAAGAGCGGCGGGGGTTGACTGGATCTCTTTAGCTGCCTTCGGTCGCTTCCGGCGTTGCTTCGGCATCCGGCAGCACCGTCACTTCACCGGAGATGATCGCCTCGGTGAGCGTGTCGATCGTTTCCTGCACCTGTGCCGCCATTTCCTCGCTCAGCGACGGGCTGACTTCGATCTCCAGACCGCCGTTCTCAAGGTCGATTACGTAGGACTCGCCGCCGAGCACGCCCTCAGCGATGTTTTCCATGATGTCACGTAAGACGACTTCCCAGCGGTAAATCTGGAACGTCACGCCGGCGTCCGCCGCCAATTCCGACTGGCTGCTCTGCGTGCCGAACCACCACAGCTCATTCTCCTGCGCCACGGCGATCGGTCCGACGACCATCTGCGCCGTGCCGGTCAGAATGTCAGCACCGTTGGAAACGTGCGCTTCAGCTGCTTCAGTTGCCAGCGGCACATCGCTGAACGATTGGATGTAGGTCACGAGGACTTCGATATCCGGGTTGCCGTAGGCTGCGCCTGACAGGAAACCGTCAACGTACAGCTTGGCGTCACCGACTTCGATCGGTCCGATTACGCCGAGCGTGCCACTTTCAGACAATTCGGCGGCAAGCGCCCCATTGATGAAACCGCCTTCTTCAGCGGCGGCGGTGTAGGCATAAACGTTGTCGAGTCCGAACGTGTTGTTATCGGTTCCCCACGCGAACGAGACTTCCGGGAATTCCGGCGCGAGTTCTTCGAGGATCGCGCCGTACTGTGAGCCATGCGCGATCACGAGGTCATACTCGCCGCTTGACGCCCAGTCGCGTAAAGCGACCGCCGCGTCATCGACGATGAACGTCCCTTCCTGAAACGTGAACTCAAAGGCGTCACCGAGTTCCTCGTCAAGCAGCGTCAGCGCGTCGTACATGCTCTGGCTGAAGGCGAGGTCATTGATGGCGCTTGGCGCGACGGCTGCCACGCGGAAAACATCATCTTGGGCGCGCGCCACCGGCAGAACCGACGACAACAGCACCACGACCACAAGTAAAACGAATTGGCTGCGTTTCTTCATGTTCTTTACCACCCCTTTGATGCCGCGAAAAGTGCTATTCACCTCTTTCAAACGGCTTGGTCAGCGCGGTTGGCTTTTCCGTCCGTTTGGAAGCGAAAATTAGGGCGATGATGGTGATCACATACGGAGCCATCACCGCGAATTCGGAAGGGATGTTCAGCCCAATAGAGCCAATCTGAAGCTGGAGCGCATTGACGAAGCTGAACAGAAGCGAACCTACCAGCACACCGTACGGTCGCCAGCGCCCGAAGTAAACCAGCGCGACGGCGATGAAACCCAACCCGCCGGTCAGGTTCTGCTGAAACACGTTGAGCAGGGCGATCGAAAGCGACGCGCCTGCCAGCCCCGCCAGCATCCCGCCGATGGCAACGGTCGTATAGCGGACGCGCGCCACGTTGACGCCCATCGCGTCCGCCGCTTCAGGATTTTGTCCGACGGCGCGGATCATCAAGCCGAACGTTGTTCGGTTGAGGACAAACGCCGCGATCGGCACGAGCGCGAAGGCGACGTAAACAAGCAAATTGTGGTTGAAAAACACCTGTCCGAAGAACGGGATATCGGTCAAGCCGGGGATGTTCAGCCGCGAAAAACCGGCAACCGAGCGCGGCGTGCCGATCAAGCGCTGGAACAGCAGCTCGCTCATGCCAAGCCCGAACAGGTACATGCCGATCCCGCTGATGCCCTGCTCGGCTTTCAGCGTTACGCTGATGAAGGCGGTCGCCAAGCCGAGCAGCAGTCCGATCAGCAGCGCCGCGAGAACGCCGATCAACAGGCTGCCGGTCGCGTAGACAGCGTAAAAGCCGAAGAAAGCGCCCATCAACATGATGCCGTCGACGCCGAGGTTCAAGACGCCGCTGCGCTGACTAAAGGTTTCGCCGATCGCGGCGAAAATGTACGGCGTCGCAAGGCGGATGGTCGATGCGAACACGCTTGCGGTGAGAATATCTTCGATCATGACTGCGACTCCACGGGGCGCGGCGCGGGGACAGTGCCGGGCGCTTCAAGCGCGGGCGGGGTGAGCACTGCCCGCTGCCGTGCGCGCCGACGGGCGAACCACTGGGCGCTGACGACGAACATCACGATCAAGCCGTTGAGCGCCGTGATCAGCGCCGCCGGCACGCCCAACTGCCGCTGGATGTTTTGCGCGCCGACCAGCAGCCCGCCAAAGAACACCGACGCCGGAATCGCGCCGAGTGGGTTCAGCCCGCCGAACAGCGCCGCGACGATGCCGTTGAAACCGGCGTTCGCCGTGAAACCGGTCTGCGAGCCGTCGGTTTGTAAGCGGTACTGCAAGCCCAACACCTGCACGACACCGGCGAGTCCGGCAAGCCCGCCCGCCAGCAGCATCGACAGCACGATGTTGCGCTTGATGCTGATGCCGGCATAACGCGCGGCGCGCTCGTTCTGCCCCACCGCGCGGATGCGATAGCCGATCGTCGTCCGCCACAGCAGGATATAAATCACGAATGCGAGCACGATCGCGAGGATCAAACCCCAGTGTAGGCGCGTTCGCGCGAACAGCTCCGTGGTGCCGAACAGATCGGAAACTCCCGGCGGCACGGCGAACCACAGGCGCGGCAGTTCCGCCGACTCGGCGATGCGCGCCGTCTTTGGGATGTGATTCATCCCGACTTCGGCGGGGTCGAGCAGCGGTCCGTTCAGCAGATAATTCATCAACTGGACGGCGACCTGATTCAACATGATCGTGCTCAGGATTTCGTTGACGTTGAAATAGGCTTTGAGGAAACCGGCGATGCCGCCGTAAAGCGCTCCGGCGGAAAACCCCGCCAGCAGCGACAGCGCGATGATCACCAGCCCCGGCGCTTGCGGAATCGCCAGCGCGACAGTAACCCCGGCGACTGCCCCGGCGATCATCTGCCCCTCGCCGCCGATATTGACGACGCCGCCGCGGAAGGCGACGCAAATACCGATCGCGACGAACATGATCGGAATTGCTTTAACGAGCGTTTCGGCGGTCGCGTTCATTGTCCCGAACGCACCGACCGCCAGCGCATTGACCGCCGTGAGCGGCGGCGCGTTCAGCGCCAGCAGCAGCAGCGAAGCGACTGCAAAAACGGCAAGGAGCGCCAGAGCATAGGGCGTCACATCGGAGAGCCGTTGGAAAAATCGCTTGAGTGCCATGATCATCTAGTCTGTGGTGCTAAAAACGAAGTGTAATTCATGCAAAAGAAACCGCCATAATCAAAATCCGACAACGCTTTTTATCTATAATTGTCGAAAATGCCCATACGCGCAAGAAATTCGGCGGCAACATCCCAAATTTCACCTGATCGGGTGATACCGCCGATGTCATTAGGCGAGGATGGCGACGCGCGGCTCCAACTCTGATCGCTTGATCCCTTTGGTGAACAACCGCCCTGCGATATCGCTGTCCGCCGTGACGCTGGAGCAGACGGCGGGTGATCCGCCGCGTCTTTCCATGGCAACGCGCATGTCTATTGACTTGACGTTACGCTGTTCGTTCGCGGACACGGTAAAATTTACTGTGTAGCGAACAACGCCAAGCCGCACAGATTTCAAAATGGTGACAATCGCACATGCTCGAGAAGCCAGCGATTTCGGACGCGTCCATCATTCAATGCTTGTTTGACCACCACAATATGACGGTCACACGGCTCGACTTTCTGCCCCTCGGCGCTGACAGAAATACAGCGGTCTACAGAGCTGAGAGCGCCGGCGGCGACTATTTCGTCAAACTGCGGAGCGGCAGCATTGACGAAACGACGGTGCTTGTTCCGAAACTGCTCCATGATCGCGGCATCCGACAGGTGATCCCGCCCCTCGCCAGCAAGAGCGGAGCGTTGTGGACGCCGCTCGAAGACTTTCAGATGATCCTGTACCCATTCGTCGAAGGCAAGAATGGGTTTGAACGCGCGGTGACGGCGAGCAACTGGGTCGAACTCGGCGAAGTATTGAAGCACATCCACACGACGGCGCTCCCTCGGCGTCTGAGAGAACGTCTACAGCGCGAGGCGTTCTCGTCCTTCTACCGCTCGAAGGTCAGACAGCATCAAGCATACGTCGATACATCCCCTGTCCTCGATCCGGTCGCGTCTGAACTTGCCGCCTTCATGCGCGAGCAGCGCGCCGTCATCACGGCGCTCGCCGAGCACGCGGAGCGGTTCGCCGAGCTGCTGCGAATGGAGTCCCTTCCCTTCGTCCTCTGCCACGCCGACATCCACGTCGGCAACATGCATATCACCCCGACGGGCGCGCTCTATATCGTCGACTGGGACACGATGACGCTTGCGCCGAAGGAGCGCGACCTGATATTCCCCGGCATGGGCTTAGGCACAAGCGAAAACATCACAGTGGAGGCGCAAACTGCATACTTCTATGAAGGATATGGTCGAACGGACGTCAACTTAACTGCCCTCGCCTATTATCGCTGCGAACGTATCGTGCAGGATGTCCACGAATACTGCGAGCAAATCCTGTTCACCCTCGGCGACAGCGCGGATCGAGCGGAAGGGCTGCGGCAGTTCCGAAGTCAGTTTGAACCGGGCGCGGTGGTAGAGCACGCTTTTCGCGCAGTAGACAACCTCAGGAGCAAATAATGACCGGCACGAAGTTGAGAGGCGATTTCCCGGCGAATCCGCTCGAAAAGCCGGGATATGCGCTGGAATTCCACGACGAGTTCGACGGAACAGCCCTCGATACGGGTAAATGGCTGCCGTTCTACCTGCCGCACTGGAGTACGCGCGCACAGTCCGCTGCCCGTTACACGCTTGAAGAAAGCCAACTCGTGCTGGAGATCGCGCAGGAACAGCCGCCATGGTGTCCCGAGTTTGACGGCGAAGTGCGCTGCTCGTCGATTCAGACGGGCGCGTTCGCGGGCGCGGTCGGCAGTTCTATCGGGCAGCACCGCTTCAGCGATGCATGCGTAGTTCGTGAAGCGCAGCCCAACGTCCAACTATATACGCCGCAGTACGGATATTTCGAGATCAGGGCGAAAGGGCTGGCGACGAGCGCCAACCACGTCTCGCTGTGGATGATCGGCTACGAAGACGCGCCGGAACGCTCCGGCGAGATCACCGTGTTTGAACTGCTCGGCGCGCAGCGCAATACGACGACCTCGAAAATCCGCTACGGGCTGCGGGCGTGGGCTGATCCGTCGCTCCGTGACGATTTTTACGAGGAAGCGTTCGAACTGGACACGGCGCAGTTCCACGTCTACGCCGTCGAGTGGACGCCAACACACCTCGCTTTCTTCGTCGACAACGCCCAGATTAGGACGATCGCACAGTCGCCGGATTATCCGATGCAGTTCATGCTCAGCATTTACGAGCATCCCTTTGCGGGTGCGTGGTCAGGCGCATACGATCCACACGCCCCGTATCCCAAGCGGTTCACGATCGATTACATCCGCGCTTACCAACCGGTCGGCGGCTACTAGAGACACGGGCGCTCAGCCGGACGGCGGCTTCAGTTAGTTGTCGTCGGGCAGCACGAACACTTTGCTGTCGCCATCGTAGCCCGGCAGCGTGACTGTCTTCTCGTAGCGGAAGCCGAGCTTTTCGAGCACACGCATCGAGGCGTCGTTGTCGAGCGCCGTGTATGCGATGATCCGCTTCAGTTCAAGCACCTGCAGCCCGTAGTCCAAGACCGCGCGCGCCGCTTCCGGCGCGTAGCCCTTTCCCCAATACCGTTCGAGTAGGGCGTAGCCGATGTCGACATCTTCAACTGTATCGCGCTTGATCAAGCCGCACATCCCAATGAG
>JAEVZT010000417.1 GCA_023392115.1 Chloroflexota bacterium | reverse complement strand
GTGCCGTTCCACGTCCGGCGGATGGTCGCGCCGCTGATCGGCTTGCCGATCAAGAAGATCCGCGTCATCAAGCCGAGGATCGGCGGCGGCTTCGGCGGCAAGCAGGAAATGCTGATCGAAGACCTGTGCGCCCACCTGACGATCGCCACCACCCGACCTGTCCGCTTCGAATACACGCGCGAGCAGGAATTCACGAGCGCCCGTTCGCGCCACCCGCAGATTCTGCGATTCAAAACCGGCGTCAGCGCGGACGGCGAAATCGTCGCGGCGCAGCTGCACATCATCGCCAACACCGGCGCGTACGGCACGCACGGTCTGACGGTGCAGATGGTATCTGGCTTCCGCGGGCTGTCGACCTACAACGCGCCCTACAGCCACTTCATCTGCGACGTGGTTTACACCAACCTCCCGACTCCCGGCGCGTATCGCGGATACGGCGCGCCGCAGGCGTTGTTCGCGCTCGAAATCCACACCGAGGAAATCGCCGACGCGCTCGGGATGGACGTGATCGAGTTCAAGCGCAAGAACTGGATTAAGGCGGGCGACCCGCTGATCATGGCGGTGGCGCTCGGCGAAGGGCGCGAGGGGATGCCGCAGGTCGTCACCACCAGCGCGCTTGAGGAATGCGTCGACATCGGCGCGCGGGCGATGGGCTGGCACGAGAAGCGCGGGCGCGACCGGGGCGTTCCCGGCAAGCCACATCTCAAGAAGGGGATCGGCATGGCGGTGGCGATGCATGGCACAGGCATCGCCGGGCTGGACATGGGCGCGGCAAGCATTAAAATGAACGACGACGGCTCGTTCAACCTGCTGTTCGGCGCGACCGACCTCGGCACGGGCGCGGATACGGTCTTGGCGCAGATCGCCGCCGAAACGCTCGGTGTGCCGCTCGAAGACATGATCGTCTATGCGTCGGATACCGACATGACGCCGTTCGACACCGGCGCGTATGCCTCAAGCACGACCTATGTCAGTGGCGGCGCGGTTTTGAAAGCGGCGGAAGACGTGCGCGCGCAGATTCTCAAACACGCGGCGAAGCACATGCTCGACTGCTCGCCCGACGACCTTGAACTCGAAGATCGCAAGGTCGTCCACCGCGACGGGCGCTTCGTGACGCTCGAACAGGTGGCGCTCAACAGCCTGCACCAAGCCGATCAGCACCAGATCATGGCGACGGCGAGCCACATGAGCGAACTCAGCCCGCCGCCGTTCGCCGCCCAGTTCGCCGAAGTGACGGTCAATACCGAAACCGGTCAGGTGACGGTTGACCGCCTGCTGATGGCGGTTGACTGCGGCATCGCCATCAACCCGATCACCGCGGCGGGACAGGTGGAGGGCGGCATGGTGCAGGCGCTCGGCTATGCCCACTGCGAAGAGATGGTCTACGATGAGCGCGGGACGCCGCTGGCGACCGATTTCGGCTCGTATCACATCTACCGGTCGCACGAAGTCCCGCAGCTTGAGGCGATCTTCGTAGAAACCTACGAGCCGAGCGGTCCCTACGGCGCGAAAGCCGTCGCCGAAATCCCGAAGGACGGCGTCGCCCCGGCAGTAGCGTCGGCGATCTACGACGCGGTCGGCGTGCGCCTGCGCGAAATCCCATTCACGCCGGAGCGCGTCTGGCGGGAGATTTATACTTAAGTATTCCGTCTGTGATCGATTAGCAAAAATAGCGACTACCGCAGGATCGCGTTTCTCTTTATGCTGTAGGGCATCAAGGAGAGGCGAGAATATGGCAGCATTAGCGAACTATCATCACTTCGACGGCTTGGCATGGGCGACCGGCTACCTGACGAACGCCCTCGCGTATCAGGGCGCGACCGCGCCACACACGCGCAAGCCCTACACTGAAACGCTGCTTATGGGGATCAACGGCGGGCTGTGCGCGGGCTACTTCTCGTTCGAGTACAAGGGTTACCTGCCGCACGTGCATTTCCTCACGCGCTACCTGTTCGATGAGGAACCGGGCAAGGTATTCGAACGACTGGCGATTCCCATGCACGTACAGCAGACGAAGGACAGCGTGAAGGGCGCGGCGAACGTCGTCAACGCGCTGGCAAGTGGCAAACCCGCGATTGTTTGGGCAGATGTCGTCATGCTGGACTACATGACGTTTAATCCGAGCGGCATCACCGACTACTGGCTGGTGATGCCGCTGCTCGTCTACGGCTATGAACACGGCGGTGAAGTCAACATTGCCGATCGTGCCTGTGTGCCGCTCACCGCCAGCGCTGAAACGTTCACCGCGGCGCGCGCCAAAATCGGCAAAACGAAGAATCGCATGATGACCATCGACGCGCCGAACCCGGACAAGCTGCCCGACGCCGTGCGCGGGGGGATTCAGGCATGCATCGACCTCTTCCTGCGAGAGCCGCCCGTCGGTTCGAAAAGCAGTTTCGGCTTGGACGCGTATCAGAAGTGGGCGAAGCTGCTGGAGACCAAAGCCAAAGAGAGTTGGGCGGTGCGCTTCGCTCCCGGCGCGCGCATGTACAACGGGCTGACGACGACGTATCTCTCGATAGAGGATTACTTCACGGGCGGGCGCGGCGCGCGTCATATCTACGCAGATTTCTTGGACGAAGCCGCCATCATCCTTGACAAACCCGCCCTGCGCGACGTTGGGGATGTCTTTCGTGAGGCGGCGTTGGAGTGGGACGCGCTGGCGTCCGCGCTGCTGCCCGACGATGTTCCGCTGTTCCGCGAAGCGCGTGAACTAATGGATCGCAGCTATCACCTGTTCTTAGAGCAGGGGAATGCCTCGATTGAGGAACGGCGCGCCAACAATGCCCGCGCCAAGGAACTCGAACAGATCGCGGCGACCGACTTCCCGTTGACGGATGCAGAAGCGGCGGCGATGCGCGCGCACATCCGCGACCGCGTGCTGGCAATCCACGACGTGGAGAAACGCGCGCTGGACGCGCTGGTCGAAGCGATGGACTAGAGAAAAAGTAAGCGACTCAACCCAGAGCGTGCCTAGCGCGCGCTGCACCCATAACTGCGATTATCCCCGGTGAAGCCGGAGTTTGATCCCCAACCAGACTCCGGCGAACACCGCCGCGCCGAAGACCCACCCCGACACGGCGAAGGCGGAGATGCCCGAGAGCAGCGTACCGACGGTGCAGCCGAGCGCCAGCATTGCGCCCCAGCCCATCAAGCCGCCGCCGATCAGCGCCGTCAGGCTGTTGCCGACAGTCAAGCGCGACAGCTCGAAGCGGTTCGCCAGCAGCGATACCGCCAGCGACGCCAGCACCAAGCCGCCGATCAACCAGCCGTTCTCGGTGATCGTCTTGGCGACGATGGCGACGCATCCGGCGAAGGTATCAAGCCCGTTCAACCGCCCCGCCAGCAGCCCGGCGTCTTCGAGCGCCGTCCGGCTGATCGTGCTGAGCTGCGAGGTCACGCCGAGCGGCTCGACGCGGAAATAGGCGAAAACGCCGATGATGCCGACCAGCGCGCCGGTCACGAGCGGATTCCAGCGCTGGCGAAAAACCCGGTCGTAAATCGCGCTCGCCGTCAGCTTGCCGCTGAAACTGGCGTTGATCTCCGGCAGGTAGCGCAGCAGCGCCAGCGCGATCAAGCCGAGCACGACCAGATGCAGCGCCAGCGATCCGCCGTAGCCGAGCGTTGCCGGCAGCCACGCGACCGGCGCGTTGGAGAGCGCCCCGAGATAGACGCTCCGCCACGTGAAGAAGCCCGCGCCGAACCCAATCACCGAGCCGATCAGCGCGAACGGCGCG
>JAEVZT010000392.1 GCA_023392115.1 Chloroflexota bacterium | reverse complement strand
ACGCGCGTGAGCTGGCGCTTGCCCGCCTTATCCCGGCAAACAACACATGTCCGAACTGGCACATGCTTACGAGGCGTGGCTCTCTCGTTCATGACCCCGCTACTGCTCCCATTCGTCGCCCCAGCCACCGCGACCACGGTTGCCCTTGCGCTGGCGCTTGACGACCATGCCGCCGACCTTCTCGTCGTAGACGAGCTGGCGGTTCTTCTTGCCCTTCTTACCCTTCTTGCCACTCTTGTCGCGATCGATGAGATCATCATCGTCCTCGACGTAGACCGGCGCTTCTTCTTCAAAGACGCGGGCACGACGTGCCGCGGCAGCGTCCGTGTCGAAGTCATTCGGCATTTCTTCGACGGTTTCAGCGTCAACGACAGGTTCGGCAACCGCTTCAGCCGGCGCGGGCGTCTCGATCTCCGGCTCTTCGGGGAAGACGATCTTGTCGAGCGCATCCTGCAGGCGGCGCATCGAGTCCGGTGGTCCGTCGTGGAGCATCCGGCGCAGGCGGTTCTCGTCGAGCAGGTAGCGCAGCATGATTTCGCCGACCGTGCCGAGGGGCTGGAGCAGTTCAATGATATTGTCGGGCAGTTCAAGCGACGTGACCGGCATGTTGAACGCCGCCTGCGGCAGCGTCGCCCTCAGGGCTTCGATCTCCGCGAGGCGCTGCTGACGCGCCGCTTCACGAATACCGATCTGCTTGCGCTGCACCAGATCGGCGAACTTGCCGAGCGCCGTGTATTCTTCCGGCATGACCGCGCGTCCGGCGGCGCGCTTCTCGATGATGCGCTGGACTTCCGCCACCATGTCGGCGCTCTGAACGCGCACATCTGCCAGCGGCGGGGTATTGAGGCTTTCGAGCGCTTCCTGCACCGCTTCCGTCACGCTCTTGATGTCGATGCGCCAGCCGGTGAGTTTGGCGGCGAGACGCGCGTTTTGCCCTTCACGACCGATCGCCAACGAAAGCTGGTCGTCGGGGACGATCACAATTGCCGTGCGACCGGCATCCGGGTCGTCATCGAGATAAACGCCGCTGACGCGGGCGGGACTGAGCGCTTTGGCGATGAAAACTTCGTGGTTCGGGCTCCACTCGATGACGTCGATCTTCTCTTCGTGAAGTTCCTTGACGATGTTCTGAATGCGGTTGCCGCGCATACCGACGCACGCGCCGACCGGGTCAATCCCTTCCTGCTGCGCAGCGACGGCGACCTTTGAACGGTAGCCCGCTTCACGGGCGATGTTCTTGATCTCAACCTGTCCGTTGTAAATTTCAGGAACTTCGTACTCGAGCAGGCGGCGGAGCATGTTGCGGTGGCTGCGGCTGACGACGATCTGAGGACCGCGGCTCGTCTTCTTGACTTCGACGATGTACACGCGCAGCTTGTCGTGCGGCTTGTACTTCTCGCCGGGGATTTGCTGGTTGCGTGGCAGAATGGCTTCCGTCCGTCCGAGGCTGAGCGTCACCATATTCGGATTCACGCTCTGCACCGTCCCGTTGACGAGATCGCCTTCGCGCTCGCTGAATTCCGCCATCAGCGAATTGCGTTCAGCTTCGCGAATCTTCTGCAAAATGACCTGCTTGGCGGTCTGGGCGGCGATGCGACCAAATTTCTTGGTCGTGCCTTCCGCCTGCACCATGACCATATCCCCCATCTGGGCTTCGGGATCGTAGTAGCGGGCTTTTTCGAGATCAACTTCAGTCCGGTTGTCCTGAACTGAGTCCACTACTTCCTTTTCGACCAAGATGCTGATTCGCGGACGCCCACTGTCGAGATCGACGTTTGCCTCGACTCGCTGGGACGACCCAATCCCGGTATCGCGCCGATAGGCGGAGATCAGTGCCGTGCGTAACGCTTCAAGCACCGTCTCACGTGGCAATGCACGCAGCTCCGCAATCTCGTTGAAGGCGACTTCGAACTCGCTTTTCATACTACTTGTTTTCAACTCCCGTAAGGACTTTTGGGGGGAACGCGGCTGTGACCCAAACCGGCGGCGTGTCAAACCGCCCTTAAGACAAGAAAAGTGGGGGCTACCCACTTCTCAGACAACGTTATTTTATCATAGCTCAGGGGCGCTGGCAAGGCGATTTATAACAAATTGCGCAGGTAAAGCAGCAGGGGAACGCGGTTGCCAGCGCTCCCCTGTTTCAGACTCGTTTAACCAGCCGCCTGATCGGTCATTTCGACTTCCGGCGTGACTTCGTCAGTCCCTTCGGACGGGCTGATCACGCCAACTTCCTGCGTTGATTCCGCCAGTTCAGGCTGACCGAGCGTCACCAGCGACTCGACGAACGGCGGGAAGCGCAGGACGCGCGATGCTGACGCATCGCTGACATAGACGTTCCCTGCATCATCAACGGCGATGCCGCCAACCACGTCGAACTGGCTGGTGTTCTGGATCGTGTCGCTCGGCTGCCCAAACGATCCGATGCAGTTGCCCGCCGTGTCGTAGACCAGCACGCGCCCGGCGTCGGGATCGCCAACGTACAGCAGGTTACGCGGCTCGTCGAGCGCCAGATACGGGCGGTTGCCGAGGTCTTCATACCAGCCGCGCACGCTGAAGGTTGTCTGCGCCGCGCCGTCGAGCGTGAAGACCGACACGCGCCGGTTCCACGTATCGGCGACAAACAGCCTACCGTCCGCCGAGATCGCCAGACCGGTCGGCTCGTCAAGCTGCCCGACCGCGCTCCCGGCAGCGCCAGTGTCCCGGAGGAAGTTCCCCTCGCTGTCGTAAACGCGGATGCGCTTGTTGCCCGTGTCCGCGACGTAGACGTTACCCTGCGCGTCGACGGTCACATCACGCGGTCCCCAGAAAGCATCGGTCGGGACGGTTTCAGCCGCCGCGCCAAACGTGCCCGGCTGCCCCCAACTGCGGACGAAATCGCCGTCCTGCGTCATCTCGACGATCCGGTAATTCCATGTGTCGGCAACGTAGAGATTTTCGTTTGGCGCAATGGCGACGCCGCTCGGACGGTTGAAGGGTTGCCCACCGCCGGATGTGCCGTCAATCGCGTATTGGAACTCGCCATCGGTGCTGTAGACCGAGACGCGGTTGTTGAATTCCTCCGCCACGAACACCCGATCGCCAAAGGTGGCGATATCCAGCGGGTGATTCATGACGACTTCCTGCCCTTCTCCCAGCACGATGTCGGCGAACCGCTGCTGCCAGTTGGCTGTACATTGGTTCTGCTGGATGGTTTCGAGCGGGTTCATCACCGTCCCCTCGCCCACGCCGAGACTCCAGATCTGCGCGGCGACATCTTTGCGCACCCACAGGTACATCTTTTCCGACACGGGCCACGTTTGCAACTCGTAATTACCGCCTGTCGCTTCACCGTAGCGGCTGTAGTCGCGCGCCCACCAGATGTCGAACATGCCGCGCCGAATTTCGCCCGCTTGCGTGTTCGACGGCGACAAGTCGAGCGCATTGTTGACGCGCTGCGCGTTCAAGTAGAAGTAGTCCTGCATCGGCCACCACATGCGGATGTAGTG
>JAEVZT010000372.1 GCA_023392115.1 Chloroflexota bacterium | reverse complement strand
GCCTTAGACTTTGATGTGTCTAGGGCGCTGAAGTGTATCCAGTTACTTAATTAAGAATATAATGTTCCTATTGCGCAGCGAGCCATAAACGCTGTTCGTATTTGAGCGCAAGCGGCGGCACCACACTCCCTTTGACGCCGCGGCTTCTTTTTGCACAACACACTGCGACCCAACCCTGTTTGCACGCCGCGAATGCTGTGCTCTTTACACATTGTAGGCGGAATTTCGCATGACGGAACTGATCGCAGCGCGTCTTGAACGAATAGACGCAGGTGAGGCGGCGCGGGCGCTCACCCTCATTCGCATCGAGAATGAAGCATTCTCCATCCTTGGGCATGCAGCGCGAGCCGGCACAGCATCACTGCCGGAGAGATCGCTTCTGTGATGCGCGGCATGGTCTGGATTCCCGGTGGAACGTTCCTGATGGGTTCGGACAGGTTTTACCCCGAAGAACGCCCTGCGCATCGTGTCGCCGTCGACGGCTTCTGGATGGATGAACATCCGGTGACGAACGTCGAGTTCCGCCGCTTTGTCAAAGCGACCGGCTACGTCACCCTTGCTGAGCGAGCGCCCAACCCCGACGACTACCCGGGAATTGACCCGGCGCTGCTCGTGCCCGGTTCGCTCGTCTTTCGCCAACCGCAGCGGCGGATCAATACGAATGACTATCGACTGTGGTGGGCATATGTGCCGGGCGCGTGCTGGAAGTATCCCGGAGGCGCGGGAAGCACGCTGGACGGGCGAGATCGGCATCCGGTCATACACGTCGCTTATGAAGACGCCGAAGCCTACGCGGCGTGGGCAGGTAAATCACTGCCAACCGAAGCGGAATGGGAATTCGCCGCGCGCGGCGGGCTGGAAGGTGCTGCTTACGTCTGGGGAGACGAGTTTGCCCCACAAGGGCGATTGATGGCGAATACGTGGCAGGGCGAGTTCCCGTGGCAAAACCTGAAGTCGGACGGCTATGAGCGGACGTCGCCGGTTGGCGCGTTCCCGCCCAACGGTTACGGATTGTTCGATATGGCGGGCAACGTCTGGGAATGGACGAGCGACTTCTTCACGCCGCGCCATCCCGACGAGGTCGCCAAGCCGTGCTGCGTTCCACACAATCCGCGCGTTGAGGCTGCCGCGGCGAGTTATGCGCCCGACCAACCGGCAGTGAAGATCGCGCGCAAAGTCCTCAAGGGCGGGTCGCACCTGTGCGCGCCGAACTACTGCCTGCGCTACCGCCCGGCAGCGCGTCAGGGTGAGATGGTCGATTCGTCGGCAAGCCACATCGGCTTCCGCTGCATCATTCGAGAGTTGAACGCCTAGAGGAGCAAAGCCATGAGTCAAACACGCGAAGGCAGCACGAGCCGCCCCAACTTCCTGATCTTATGTATGGATCAGTGGCAAACCCACATGCGCCTGCCCGACGACGTGCACTTCCCGGCGATGGAGCGTCTCGAAGCGCAGGGCGTGAGCTTCGACCGCCAGTACTGCACCAACCCGATCTGCACGCCATCACGGGCGACGATGTGGACGGGCGTTCACGCGAACCTGACCGGTGCGCAGGAAAACACAAATCAAGCATGGATCGATGAACTGTCGCACGACATCCCCACGATCGGCGATATGCTGCGCGAGCAAGGCTACTACACCGCCTTTAAGGGGAAGTGGCACCTGTCATGGCTGGAACAAAGTGAGGACGCGCTCGAGGACTACGGATTCTCCGACTTCCAGCAGTGGGGGGAGATGTATGGGGCGCCGCTGGAAGGTGAGATGCTCGACGGCGCTGCTGCGTTTCAGACTGTCGATTGGCTAGAGACAAAGGCTCCGACACTGGAGCAGCCGTGGCTGCTGGTATGCAGTCTGGTTAATCCGCACGACATCATGTTCTACCTGCCTGACCCGGTTGAAATGCCACCGCCCGGTGGCATGGGTCCCCTCAAGACGCCGCAGCAGCGGCTTGGCTGGTTTGACAAGGAGTGGGACGTGGGCTTGCCGGACAACTTCGAAGACGATTTTGAATTCCAGCCATACGGCGTGCTGGCATATCGGGACAGCATTCATGCGACGTACGGTCACGTTCCCGAAGATCGCCCTGACCTGTGGATTAAGCGCCGCAATTACCTTGTCAACTGTATGCGCCTCGTCGACTTGCAGTTCAACAGGGTGCTCGAAGCGCTCGATCGTCAGAATTTGTGGGACAACACGGTTGTGATCTTCACCTGCGATCATGGCGAAATGAACGGGGCGCATCGACTGCAGCAGAAGGGGGCAATTACCTTTGATGAGGCGGCAGTCGTCAACCTGACCTTCTGCGCGCCGGGCGCGCCTCAGGGCAGGCGAACCGAAGCCGTCGGTTCCCATCTCGACCTCGCCCCGACCCTGCTTGACTTCGCCGGATTGAGCGAAGGGGACATGCGCGAACGCTACCCGCAGATGAAGGGGCGCAGCTTGAGACAAGTCATCTTCAACCCGGACAGCGCCGGACCCCGCGGCAGCGCCAGCGCGCCCGGCGACGGGGCACTCTACTGCAGCGACCTGCTGCAATCACTCGATCTGGAATATGCCCAGACCGGCGCGTTTCGCACCCTGAGCACCATGGATCTGTCCCCGGGCAATCAATTTACGGACGCCACTGCGCGAATCAAGGCGGTGGGGGCGGAGTACGGCGCGCCGGACTTTAGCAAGCGCACGTTCTACCGCTGCGTCGTCGACGGGCAGTACAAGCTGGCGCGCTGGTTCAGCCCGAACGAGTACGGCAATCCGTCGACCCTCGAGGAACTCTACGCGACGAGTGACGTCGGTTTATATGACCTCGTGAACGACCCCGGTGAACTTGAGAACATCGGGCATCCCGAACATCCCAATTATGACCCGGCGCTGGTCGAGCGCATGGTCAAGAAACTGCATGTGCTGGTCGAGCAGGAAATCGGCGAGGATCGCCCTCCGTTCGACCTCGACCTCTTCGGCACGCGCGAAGTGAAGTACCGCAGGCAGTAGCGTGACGAAGCTGCGGAAAGGAGCGGCGGAGTGATGGAGACGCTGTTGGAGCAGTTTCAGACCCTGTTTGGCGCGGGGCTGGATGTCGGCGATGTTGGCATCGTTCAGATGGCGCTTCGCACGATCGTGATTTATGCCGTGACGCTGATACTTGTACGGCTCGGCAGCAAGCGCTTCTTAAGCGAAGCGAGCGCCTTCGACGTGATTGTCTCCATCATGATTGGCTCAATCATGAGCCGCGCTATCAATGGATCCGCGCCGTTTCTGCCGACGCTCGGCGCGGGCGTCATCCTGATCGGGCTGCACTGGCTGTTTGCCATCCTCGCCTACCGCACCGAATGGTTCGGATCAATCGTCAAGGGCAGCCCGGTCTTGCTGATCAAAGATGGTGAAATACAACGCGAGGGCATGCGGCGCGGGAGCATCTCATCCGGCGATCTCGAGGCAGCCTTACGGTTGCAGACCAACCAGACCAACCCGGCAAAGATCAAACGTGCTTATCTGGAGCGCAACGGCAGCATCAGTCTGATCCCCTACGCGCGCGAACCTCAGATCATTGATGTAGCTGTCAAAGATGGCGTGCAGACGGTTCGCGTCGAACTTCACAGGTCGACAGCGGAAACAGAAACGTCGCGCAGCGGCGCGAGGGACGGGTTGAGCCATGAATGAAGTCATCAGCAGCCTAACGAGTGCCTTCACGCTGGCGTTCGTCATTACGAGTATGTTCGGGCTTGGTCTGAGCATGACGATCCGGGATATCATCCAACCGCTGACGAACGTTCGTCTGGTGCTCATGGCGCTGCTGGCGAACTTCGTCATCATCCCGGCGTTGGCTTTTATCCTCACACGCGTCCTGTCGCTGGAACAGGACTTGGCAATCGCGCTTGTGCTGCTGGGCACTGTCGCAGGCGCGCCGCTGACAATTCGAGCGTCGCAAATCGCCAGAGGCGATATGCACTTTGCCGGCGCGCTGGTCATTCTTCAAGTCTTGGTCACCGTGGTATATTTGCCGTTCGTTCTGCCGCTGCTGATCCCCGGTCTTGAGGTCGATAC
>JAEVZT010000297.1 GCA_023392115.1 Chloroflexota bacterium | reverse complement strand
TTGCACTGTGTCCTCGATAACGCGCCCGACGAAACGCACAGACGGTGACACCGCCCCGGAGTCCGCCTGAAAATAGGAGGACAGATAGCTGATCGATAGGTCGCCGAGCCCGTTCAGAATTCCCATCATGCCCGGCGACGAGATGTTGTACTGCTTGGCAACGGCGTTCGAGCGCCGGTTTGCTTCCTGCGCTGCGCCGAAATCCTTCATCATCATCGGGACGAGCATGCGTACCGTCTGCAAATTCAACATGCTGCGGATCGAGCCGATCGGCGGCAGTGTGAGTGACGCGACGGCAGGGATGCCGAGAATGCGCGGCAGCAGCTGTCCCCACGGGCACATGCCGTCGAACAGGATGTAATCAGGCTTCTCCGACCGCGCGACTTCGATCAGTTCGGGCAAAACCTCTGCCGTCGTGCTGATGAGCTTGTTCGCGGCGAGTATCGGGCGGCTGCCGTCCAGCCCGAAGCCTCCATAATAGCCATCGTCGATCCGCGAATAGGGGCGGAATTCAGCGCCCGCCGCTTCCACTTTGCCGCGAAACTGCTCTGTCAAATAGTAAATGATGTGGTGTCCGCGCCGCGTCAGTTCCGACACCAGCGTCAGAGAGGGAATGACATGTCCGTGTGCAGGGACATTGAATAACAGGGCTTTCGGCAATCCGCACCCCCTCTTGACTGTCGCACGATTGGACTAAGCCTATTTTGCTCCTATCTGCGCCGCATTGCGTGAGGCAAAAGGCTGATTTTCGTGTACAACGACGGCGTGTGGTATTTTTGCTTGGACTCAGAACCTTGTCCGCATGAGAGAGCGACTTGAACCCGACGACCGAAGCTGAACACTACTTTGACGCTCTGTGGGCGCGCGCCGAAGCAAGCCTGCAGGCGGGCGATGTGACGCCTTCGCGAATGGAAAACGGCACGACCGTCCCGCTCGACTACTGCATCTCGACGGTCGCGCGTGTGGCGCAGCAGCAGATCGCCCCCGCCGCCCCGCTCAAGGCGCTGATCGGGCGCTTCCGCGACGCCCTGCCCGACCAGTTCTTCTACCCCGAGTTTTCGCTTCACATTTCCCTGCTCGGCTGCACGCAGCGCCACCCTGACAAGTTGACGTTCACGCCCGAACGGATCGCCGCCATCGAAGCCGTTTGTCGCGACGTACTGCGTGACCGTGAGCCAGTGCCGCTGACGCTCAAGGGCGCGGGGTTGGTCGGCAATCAGGCGTTCATTCAGGTCTACCCGCAGACGCGGCGCTGGGAACATCTGCGCGCCGATCTTGAAGCGGCGATCGTGGCATTGGGCGAGTCGCCGCTCTCGCACGCCAACAAAGCGCCGATCCACATGAATTTTCTACGTCTGGTCGATAACAAACCGGAAACGCTGGCGGCGGTGCTGGCGCTGCTGCGTGAGATGCGCAGCCAGCCGATCGGGGAATTTCACGTCGATACGGTGGAATTGTTCCTGACCGATTTCGTGATCGCGCCCGCCTACGCGACTAAGCTGGCAGCGTTTCCGCTGCAAGGCATGGCGCGCGACTGAGGAAAAACTGCTATCGTTTACTGGCATGCAGTACTGTTAATCCAACAACCTCGTCTCCCTCATAGCGAACGATCACGTCGTCATCGGTGAGTTCGCTGTCAGTGGCAACGCTTGGCTGCTTATAGTTGATGTACAAGACGTCGGCTTCCTCATCATAGGACAGCCAGACGTTACTTTGTGGCGCTTTCTGAACAACCGGTAGAAAGCGCAGGTACGCATCCAAGTTTAACGCGACCATACCAGCTTCCTTTCACCCCTCGCAGCGGGGGGCTTTGCGGCGCAGCTGCTGGTGCTCGACGAAATGGAACTGCGGCATGTGTTTCGGCTCGGCGTCTTTCGAGCTTTCATAAGTCGTCCACTCGGACAGCGCGCGCCGCAGGTGAATCTCGTGGCGCGTCCCGTCCACCAACAGATCGAAGCGCACCGACCACGCCGACTCGCCAGTCTCGCGGATGCTGACAAAGCGCACGCCGGGCAAGCTGCGGCTTCCGGTGATTCCGCGCAGATAGTATTCGGCTGCCTGCACCGGCGGGTCAAAGCACGAACGCCCGCGCAGCTTGTCGATCGTCACATAGCGGTCGCGCACGTTCGCAACGATCTCGGCGACGTTGTCGGGATCGACGTAGCCGTAGCAAGCGCCATCCGGCAGCGCGACCATCGTCCCGGCGAAGCGATGCCCGCCAAGATGCGTGATCTGCCATGCCCACTGCGGCGCGTGTTTGATGAGTTCGTCGTACACGGGCACACCGTACTTGGCGCACGACACGTCGCGCCGTCCATTGGTACAGACCGCGATCAGCGGGTCACGCGCGATGCTCGCGTCGAGTGCCGGATCGCGGCGCAGCACGGCGTCGAGGTCGAACGTTAACAGCGCCTCGTAACTATCGAGTTCGAAGCGGTAAAGCACAGGGTCGATCTGACTCGACAACGCGACGAAAAAGCGGATCGCCGCGCCCGGTTCTGCCCGTTTGATCAACTGGACTTTGGTGTGTGGGATCGCCTCGCCCCAGCCAAGCAGCCGATCCTTGACTGCCGCCGGCAGGTCGCTTTGCGGGACAGCTTTCGCCTCCCACGCGCCGTAGTATTCCAGCAGCAGCCAAACGTCCGCACGCGGCGCGGTGCCAAAGA
>JAEVZT010000162.1 GCA_023392115.1 Chloroflexota bacterium | reverse complement strand
CCAGATCACGCCGACGTTTGGACCCAATGTCAGCGACAGCAGGGACGACATCTGCACAAAGCCGCGCGTGATCGCTTGCTGCGGGTGGAAGTCGATGTCGCGCCGCGTCATGCGAGCGCCTGCGTGGTTTCAGGATCAAACAGGATAAGCTGGTCGGGATCGATGTCAATCGACACGGTCGCGCCTTCTTCGACCGGTACGCTGTCCGGCAGCAGCGCGGTTAAGCGGCTGTCCTCGCCAAGCGCCATGCCGACGATCATTTCGCCGAGCAGCAGTTCGGTGAATTCGACGTTTGCCCGCGCCGCCCACTCGCCATCCCCCAAGCGTATCGCGCTCGGACGGATGCCGCCGATCACGCTCGTTCGCGGATAATTGCGCAGAATCGCGTGCCACTTGTCCACCAGCGGGACTTCAAGGCTGTCGGCACAGAACACCCATTGATCGCCGCGCTGCGCGATCGTGCCGGGCAGCAGATTGATCCCCGGCGAGCCGAGGAATCCGGCGACGAAGGTATTGGCGGGGGCTGTCAGGAGTTCCTCTGCAGTGCCGATTTGCTGGATCTTGCCGGCGGACAAAATCGCGATCCGGTCTGCCATCGCGAACGCCTCGGACTGGTCGTGAGTCACATAGACGCTCGGTTTGCCTTTCGCGCGGTGCACCGCCATGATGTCGGTGCGCGCCTTGTGTCGCAGTTTCGGGTCAAGGTTTGACAGCGGCTCGTCGTAGAGATAGGCGTCGGCGTCTTTGACCATTGCCCGCGCCAGCGCGACGCGCTGCTGTTCGCCGCCGGAAATGTCGCCAATGTGGTGCTCAAGCAGCGGCGTAATGCCAAGTTTTTCTGCCGCCGGGGCGATACGCCGCTCGATTTCCGCGCGATTCATGCCGCGCGCTTCCAGCCCGTAGGCGATGTTCTGGTATACATTCATGTTCGGATACAACCCGTAATCCTGAAACACCATCCCCAAGTTGCGCTCGCGCGGGGGTGTCTGTGTGATGTTCACGCCGTTCAGGAAAATGCTGCCGCTGTCCGCCGTCTCCAGCCCACAAATCAGGCGCAGGAGCGTGCTTTTGCCGCAGCCCGACGGACCGAGCAGGACGAAAAACTCGCCATCCTCAATCGTGAAGCTCACGTCATCGATGACCAGCCGATTGCCGAGCGTTTTGCTTAAATGAGCGACTCGCAGTTGTCCCATCTTTCATTCCATCAATGTACGGTACATTTGTGTTTGCAGAACCGCGATGACGACCGGAACGATCAGCACCAGCCCGCCTATCGAGATCGTCCCCAGCACCAGCGCCAGCAGCACCGCGCCTTGAACAATGACCGTTTGCACCGGGAAGCGCCACGCCAGTCGGGCGGATTCCGCCAGCAGGCGCAGCGGATTGTCGATCGGACGTGCCGCCAGCAGCACGCCCCAGTAGTTACTGAAAACCAGCATCAGCAGCAGCCCCAACTGGCACAAGGCGCTGAACAGAATGTTTTGCACGCTGCTGCCCAGAAGCAGCACGCCGATGATGCCAATCAGTGGGACGAGGGCTTTCGCGCCGCCCAACCCGCGCGCCCGCAGGAGATCCCAAACCTGATACACGTGAAGCGTTTCGTGCTGCGCCGCCAGCCGAACCATGCCGTAAAGGACGACCGTCGCCGGCGCGCAGGCGATCAGCGTGTAGCCGATGAGGATCACCCGGACGGCAGCGGGCAGTTCCGTCCACCCGAACGCGATCAGCAGCGGTATCCACTGAAGCGCCCAGAACACGTTCAGGACGATCATGCGCTCCAACTGATCGGCGATCAGCGCAAACGCCGACCATAAGGGGCTGCGCTCGCTCGTATCAAAGCCGGTGTCGTCCAGAAAAGGCACAACGTCACCTCAACCGGAGAGCAGCGAGCGTTCAGTCTCGACATCAAACAGGTGAATGCGTTCCATATTGATGCCCAGCGGAATCTCTTTGCCGATATAGCTGGCGGGCAGGCGAATGCGGAACATCGCCACGTAATCGATGTCCCCTTCGAGCGAACTCAAATAGACGATGCTGCCCGTTGCGCTCGGTTCGATTTCATTGAGGACGCCGTGGATTGTGTTGTCGTCCGTCACCGCGAACGGCGCCTGCTTCGGCACGTGCATGTCTTCCGGGCGAATGCCGATCTTGACGGCTTTGCCGACGTGCCCGCCGATCTTCTGGTGGAACTGCGCCGGGATCAGCGCCTTGAACGCCTGAGTTTCGACGTAAATCTCGCCATCGGCGCTCGTCAGCCGCCCGTCGAACAGGTTGATGCTCGGCGCGCCGATGAAAAACGCGACGAACAGGTTGACCGGGTGGCTGTAGAGTTCCTGCCCCGTGCCGATCTGCTCAAGTTTGCCAGCGCGCATGACCGCGATCCGGTCGCCCAGCGCCATCGCTTCGGATTGGTCGTGCGTGACATAGACGGTCGGCGTCGGACGCTGCTGGTGCAGCAGCATAATGTCCTCGCGCGCTTGATGGCGGAGCTGCGCGTCGAGGTTCGACAGCGGCTCGTCGAACAGGACGACGTCGGCGTCGCGCACCATTGCCCGCGCCAGCGCCACCCGCTGACGCTCCCCGCCGCTCAACTGGCGCGGCTTGCGCTTCAAGAGCGGGTCGATGCGGAACATCTGCGCCGCCTTCTTGACGCGGCTGTCAATTTCGGCGCGCGCGTAGCCGCCGCGCGACCGCAGCCCGTAGGCGATGTTTTCGTAAACCGTCAGGTGAGGAAAAACAGCGTAATCCTGAAACACCATGGCGACATTGCGGTCGCGGGGGCGAATCTCGATCACGACGCGGTCTCCAAAGCGGATC
>JAEVZT010000010.1 GCA_023392115.1 Chloroflexota bacterium | reverse complement strand
GCTTTGGCTGGGTTGTGAACAGAGATTTGTAATCCAGTGGCGTCGTGAAAATGTCCTGCGTCCCGGAGACGACGACGTTCCCGCCGTCGACGCGACCGATTTGCGTCACGATCTGCGTGCTCTTGCGGTTTTGCAGGACGCGCGCGGTCTTAACCCCCGCTTCAGTCAATTCGTAGACGCCATCTGCCTCGGTCAAATAACCAGAAGCCATCAACTGGCGCAGCGCCTTGTTGAGACGGGTCGCGTCCGCCAAGTGGCAGGCTTCACGCAGTGCCTGTTTTGTCCTGTCGACACGCCGCTCAGTCTTGTGCAGGTAGATCAGCGCTTCTTCGGCGTCGGTGTTGAGCTGAGTTGTCTTGGTCGTCATTGAGACCTCCGGCAGTCGCGGCAGCCGCGTAGTACATAAGTACCGACATTTCCCACTACGTCGATTGTACGCCCCACTAAGTCAAGTGAAGCATTAACGTACCGGCGTGAAACGGTACTGTAATACCAGTGTAGCCCTGATCCGTTGAGTCGGCGGCTCGCCAAACGTGAGGTTGCGTGAAAAAGGTGTGAATCCAAAAGTATGAAGGGATAAGGGAGAACGCAGTGGGTTCAGGGAGCGTGAGGGGAATAGGACAGCCCCGCCGCGACGTGGGACATGTCACAGACCAGCGTGGCGCTCACCGCGAGGGGGACGGTGGGCGCGATAGGGACGCGGCTGCGAGAAGCTCGCGCGGCGTCCCTAAAGCAGACCTTTGGGGCGACGAACCTGCTGCAAGAGTTCGAGCGCTTCTTCGCTCAAGCGAAATGCCAGCTGCTGCAAATCGCGCGTGTTCCCTCGCGGCGAATCCATCAACGCGGACGCCATTTTCAGAAGCTGCTCGGCGCGCACGCGCATGTCGTTCGTGTCGGCATCGAGCCGCCCGATCTGTTCCTGCTGCCGTCCTGTCCGTCGATCTGCCTGCAGCATCGACCACCACTCCACTTCAAACTAACCATCTACCATGCAGGTTAAATCGCCCTGATGAACAGCATGATTACCACAGCATCTGAATTTCGTGAATTCGCCGCGATTCTTTGGTTTGAAGTTGGTTAGTATCTTTATGCGCCGATCCCTTCTCGGGTCACGATCGGCGGTGATTGTGGATTACCGCCGCGCGTCTTCCGGCTGCGGGTTATAGGGGTCGACTTTCATCAGTTCAGTCTGAAGCTGGTCGAGGATGGGGAGGCTAAAGTCATTATCGGCGGCGTCTTCGATGATCGCGATCAAAATGGCGATGACGATGATCACCGCGATCAGCATCCAACTCTGACCACCAATGAGCTGTTTCATCATAACCCTCTGACTCGATACCCCAACCCCTTCTCCGTAAGCGCGGCGCCGTCAACAGGGAGAAGGGATTGGGGGTTGTTCTTGCCCCTCTCTGCACTTATGTGAGAGAGGGACAGGGCGACCGTAGGCTAGGAGGTATTATTCCTCGTCCTCTGCCTGCGGAGTCGGTTCCGGCGTTGGCGTCGGCGTGTTTTCGACAGCGCCGTTTCCGTCTGCATTACTCAGCTGCTGGGTCAAGCCCTCGAGGTCGAACAGGAATGGACTTGCCGACGGCACGAGCGCGATCGAGATATTGTCCGCCAGCCGCTGCACGTACTGGTACTGGATCAAGCTCGGATTTAGCGCAAGCACCTCGCTGACGAGCGCCAGCGCTTGAGCTTCCGCTTCAGCGCGCAGGACGATCGCCTGTGCTTCACCTTGAGCACGCGTCACTTCGGCGTCGGCTTGACCCTGAGCGACAGCCCGCGCCTGAGCCGCTTCCTGCTGGCGCTGCTGAACGACCAGACGCGCGCGCTCTGCTTCCTGAGCGGCGACCTGCGCCTGCTCAATCGCTTGAGCGTACTGCTCTGAGAAGGTGATGTCGCGGATGATCATGTCGGACAGCACCAGACCATCCTGCGCCATACGACGGCGTAGGCGCTCAGTTGCCGCTTCGCTCAGGGCTTCACGTCCGCCCGAATAAATCTGCGCCGCTTCAAACCCCGACACCGCGTCACGGACAATACCGCGTGTTTGCGGTGTAACAAACTCATCCTGATAGCGGCGCTGCCAGAGGAGGGGCAAGCGATTGACGTTTTCTGGGGCGCCGCTGTACAGCACCGTCACGTCGAGCCGGACTTCCTGACCGTCGCTCGTTCGGGCGACGACCGCGCCTTCATCCGCGCCGGATATTTGTCCCGCCATTGTCACCGTCTGCTGGACGACAGGGTACAGGAACGGCTGCTGAACGACGGGCACGATCAGGTGCGTGCCGCCGCGCCGCGCGTTCGGGTCCAGATTACCGTTGAGCGTGTTGACGACGACGGCGACTTCAGTCGGCTGGACGATGACGATCCCCTGACTGATAACGCTGAACAGGACGCCAACGATGATGCCGGCGACCGCCAGCAGAATACCGCTGCGAATGGGACGTCCCTGAGACGAAGAGAGGACGATTAGCGCAACACCCCCCAGAAAGCCAAGAAACCCGAGGAGCGATAATGCAGCGAATACAGAACTTACACCCATCTATATCTCCTAGAACCATGTCGGCATGACACATTTTATTGTAACACGGCATTCAAACGATTTGTAATTTTCGGCACGAAAACCCCGTTAATTAGGTGATAATTGATCGGGTTTGCGTTTGCTGATTAAAATTACACGAAACAGCAGGAGATGTGCGCTTGTTGAGCCCGTACTTGAGCTTTGGCGGCTTTAACGTTGCCATCTACAGCCTGTCGCTGGCGCTCGGGCTGGCGCTGAGCGCCGCTGTCGGCGGTTACGCGGCGAGGGCGATTTTCCGTCCGGCGCAGGTGATCGACGCTTGTCTCGCGGCGATCGTCGGTGGGCTGGTCGGCGCGCGCGTCGAGCACGTGCTGCTGCATTGGGATTACTTCAGCGCCAACCTGTCCGAAGCGCTGCGCCTGAACGCGGGCGGTTTGGACTGGCACGGCGCGGTGATCGGCGCGCTCGCCGGGCTGGCGCTCGTCAGCCGATTGCGCCGGATCGAAGCGCGCCGGATGCTCGCACTGTTCGCGGCCGCGCTGCCGCTGCTTGCGCTCGCCGGCTGGATTGGCTGCGCGGCGGCTGCCTGTGCCTACGGGCGAGAAGTCGACACGCTGGCGCTGCACCCGGCATACGCGGTATGGGAAGCGCGTGACGTGTATGGTATGCTCGCGCCGCGCTACAGTACCCAACGATTCGGCATGATTCTCGCGCTGATTCTGATCCCGGTCGGGCTTGCGGCGCGCGGCGAACGGCGCTTCTGGCTGCTGCTCGGCTTGTTGAGCGCGGGCATGTTCGCGATCGGCTTCGTTCGCGGCGACGCCGTCCCTTTGGTCGCCGGACTGCGCGCCGATCAATGGCTCGACATCGGGTTTGTCGCGTGGAGCGCGCGGCAGTACATTGTGAGTCGGTAGGTGCGTCATGTGCTTCGTCGCCGAATACCCCTCACACTGCATGCTTCGCAAGCTGTCCCTCTGCCACGCAAGCCGCGAGAGGGAC
>JAEVZT010000559.1 GCA_023392115.1 Chloroflexota bacterium | reverse complement strand
ATCCTCGGCAGCGCCCGCTGTCCCGAGTTCAAGACTGAAGAAGGTCGTTTACAGGCGCTTCACAACCTGCGGCACCGGCAAATTGAAGGCTTGGTCGTCATTGGCGGCAACGGCTCGCAGACCGGCGCTTTTGAGCTGTCAAAGATGGGCTTTCCGGTCATCGGCGTCGCGTCGACGATCGACAATGACCTGTACGGTTCGGAAATCACGATCGGCGTCGACACAGCGCTGAACATCGCGCTTGAGGCGATCGACCGGCTGAAAGTGACGGCGTCATCACACCGCCGCGCGTTCGTCGACGAAGTCATGGGACGCGACAGCGGTTATCTTGCGCTGATGTCGGGCATTGCCGGCGGCGCGGAAGCGGTTGTCATTCCCGAAGCGGAAATCAGCCCCGAAGAAATCGCCCAGACCCTACGCGAGGCATATGCGCGCGGCAAGACGAACGGCATGATCGTCGTCGCCGAGGGCGCGAAGTACAACGGCGAACATCTGGCACAGTACTTCAAGGAACATAAGGCGGCGCTCGGCTTTGAGCTGCGCACGACGATCCTCGGTCATGTTCAACGCGGCGGCGCGCCGGGCGCATTTGACCGCCTTGTGGCAACCCGGCTCGGCGCGAGCGCAGCGACACACCTCGTCAACGGCGAACACGGCTGCCTCGTCGGATGGGTCAGAAGTTCAGCCGAGACAACGCCCTACTCCGAAATTATCGGCAAGCACAAGAAGGTCGACTTGAACCTGTACAAGCTGGCAGAGGTGCTCGCGCAGTAACGCAGCGCTCCTACAGCCGAGACGCTGCCGCCTGATCGACAATCCACTGCACCTGCCCGTTCGCCGGTCTGACGAGGTGAACGGGCAGCAGGTCGGCAGCCGACTGCGGCGGCGTAAGCGCGCGTTTAAGCATATCGGCTTTGTCCTCGCCAACCGTGTAGAAAACGACGTTTGCCGCCGCATTGATCGCGGGGAACGTCAGCGTGACGCGCCACGACTCGAGTTTCGGCACGTAGTTGGCAACAACCCACCGTTCCTTCTCACCCATTGCCGCCGTGCCGGGGAACAGCGATGCCGTGTGACCGTCACCTCCCATACCAAGGATCACGAGATCGAAGCGCGAGGACCGCGCCCCTACCCGCTTGAGGAAGAACTCGCGCAGCGTATGCTCGTAATCCTGCGCGGCTTGTTCCGGCGGCAGGTGCGTTTGGACGCGAAACATGTGCGCGATGGGCAGCGGCACGTGATCGAGCAGAGCTTCGCGTGCGGCGCGCGCGTTGTTGTCAGGATGATCGAACGCGACGCAGCGTTCGTCGCCCCAGAAGACGTAGACCTGCGACCAGTTGACGAGCGGCGCGAAATCGTCGGTCGCCAGCAGACGGTAGGCATCGAGCGGCGAACTGCCCCCCGACAGCGCGACGGTGAAGCGCGACCGAGCGCTGAAAGCCGTCTCGGCGATAGTCGTGAAATGTGTCGCCAAAGCGCGGGCAGCGTCTCTGCGCGTCGCATAAACGTGTACGCCCTTCACGCGCTTTCTCCACAGCCTGAACGCCAGAGGCGACCGTCATCCGCCAGCAGCATGTCGGCTTCATAAGGACCCTCGCTGCCGGGCGGATACGAGCACAGCGGCATCTGCGGCGCTTCCCAGCCGCGCAGGATGTAATCGACAAGCTTCCACGACAGGTCAATCTCGTCTTCGCGCGTGAACAGCGCCGCGTCCCCCTGAAGCGCATCGAGCAGCAGGCGTTCATAGGCTTCGGGCAGCGTCGTATCCTTGAAGGAGTTGCTATAGTGGAATTCCATATCGACCGGCTGGATGTCCGACGAACCGGGCTGCTTGGTCTGAAAGCGCAGGTGAATCCCTTCGTCCGGCTGAATGCACAGCGATAGGATGTTCGGGTCAAGCTTGCGACCGCGATTGAGATTCAGGAACAGATGCGGCGGTCGGCGGAACTGGACGATGATTTCGCTCGTCTTGCGCGCCAGCGCCTTGCCCGAACGCAGGTAGAAAGGCACATCCTGCCAGCGCCAGTTATCGATATACAGCTTGAGCGCGGCATAGGTCGGCGTCTTGGAGTGAGGATCGACGCCCGGCGTCGCCGTGTAGCCTTCATACTGCGCCCGCACCGTGTCGGTGATGCGGATCGTGCGGATCGCGCGCAGGATTTTTACCTTCTCGTTGCGCAGCACGTCCGCCTCGAACGACACCGGCGGTTCCATCGCCACCAGCGCCAACAGCTGAAGCAGGTGATTCTGGAACATGTCGCGCATCACGCCTGCGTGATCGTAATAACCGGCACGATGCCCGACGTCGATATCTTCCGTCACGGTGATCTGGACGTGATCGACGTAATTGCGATTCCAGATCGGCTCAAAAATGGCGTTGGCGAAGCGGAAATACATCATGTTCTGCACGGTTTCTTTGCCGAGGAAGTGGTCGATGCGGTAAATCTGATGTTCGGCAAAGGTCGCGTGGATCGTCCGGTTGAGCGCCGCCGCCGACGCGCGATCCGTCCCGAATGGCTTCTCGACGATGATCCGCCGCCAGCCGTCCTCTTCACTCGCCATGCCCTCCGCGTGCAGGTTATTGACGACCGCCTCATAGTAATTCGGCGCGGTCGCCAGATAGTACAGGCGGTTCGCCTGCTCATGCCCCAAATCGTACAGGAAAGTGTGCAGCGTTTGATAATCTTGCGCCGTAGCTAGGTCGCCGCGCACGTACCACAGCCGGCTTGAGAAGTCATCCCACGCTTCCTGCGTGTAATCAAGCAGGCTCTGGACACTGTCACAAAACAGCGCCCGAAACGACTCATGATCGTATGGACGGCGCGCGAAGCCGACGATATGGAAATTCGGCGGCAGGCGCTTCTGCACGTACAGCCGGAACAGCGCCGGGATCAGCTTGCGATGTGTCAGGTCGCCGGACGCGCCGAAAATGACGATCGAGTTCGTTTCACCGCTCATGCTTCGGTCTCGCGCTTGATTTCATGACCGCCGAATTGATTACGCATCGCCGCCAGCAGTTTCGCCGCGTAGCTGCTGTCCTGCCGGCTGACAAAGCGCATCATCAGCGACAGCGTGATCACGGGCGCGGGCACATCCTGATCGATCGCTTCCGCCACCGTCCAGCGCCCTTCGCCGCTGTCAGCCACCCACGGCGCGATGCCTGTCATCTCGGCATCGTCAGAGAGCGCGGCTGCCGTCAGGTCAAGCAGCCACGAGCGGACGACGCTGCCGTAACGCCAGATTTCGGCGATTTGCGCCACGTCGAGTTCAAGCTCGGTCTTCGACTTCATGATCTCAAAGCCTTCGGCGAGCGCTTGCATCATGCCATACTCGATGCCGTTGTGTACCATCTTGACGAAATGCCCCGCCCCGTTGGGTCCCACATGCCCCCAACCGAGATCAGCTGCCGGCGCGAGGGTTTCGAAGATTGGGCGCAGGCGCGCGACCGGCTCTCGCTGCCCGCCGATCATCAAGCTGTAGCCTTCGTTCAAGCCCCACACGCCGCCGCTCGTGCCGACGTCGACGAAGTGGAAGCCTTGCGACTGGATCATCTTGGCGCGGCGGATCGTATCTCGGTAGTTGCTGTTGCCCCCGTCGATGATGGTGTCGCCCGGGGATAGGAAGTCCATCACCGTTTGGATCATCTTCTCGGTCGTTTCGCCGGCAGGCACCATCACCCAGACGGCGCGCGGTGCCTTGAGTTTTCCGACGAGGTCTGCAATGGAATCCGAAGGAATCGCTCCGGCGGCAGCGGCTTCCTGAACCGGCTTCGGGCTGCGGTTGAAGACAACCATCTCGTGCCCGCCTTTGAGCAACCGCAGGTTCATGTTCGCGCCCATGCGCCCCAGACCGATCAATCCAAGCTGCATGATCGACTCCTTTGTTATGAGATATGAATGGTTGATCATAGCGCATGACAGGGTGTTTCGGAAACAGCCTGTCGAAAGTACTGGTTTTCGTCATGATAAATGTTATTATCCATATTATAAGGAAGTTGAACTCACCTGCCCTTTGTGGCACAATTCCCACTTTCGGTTATTCAATCGGAGCAATAACCTGTGCAAAATGTAACCACCTCAGAGCGTAAGTCAGAATCCCCGGTTAGCGGATCACAAGGACTGAACGCCATCTTCTCGCCGAAAAACGTCGCCGTCATCGGCGCGACAGAACGCGCGGGCAGTGTTGGACGAACGATCCTCTGGAACTTGATCAGCAGCCCGTTCGGTGGGACGGTTTTCCCCGTCAACCCAACGCGCAGCAGCGTCCTCGGCATTCGCGCTTATCCGAACGTGAAGGCGCTGCCGGAACAGGTCGATCTGGCGATTGTCGTCACCCCGGCGCACACCGTTCCCGGCGTGATTCAGGAATGCGTCGACGTTGGCATCAAAGGCGCGATCATCATTTCGGCAGGCTTCAAGGAGCGCGGACCCGAAGGCGCGAAGCTCGAAGCCGAAATTCTTGAGATCGCCCGGCGCGGCAACATGCGCATCATTGGACCCAACTGCCTCGGCGTCATGCGCCCGCTCGGCGGTCTGAACGCGACGTTCGCCAGCGCGATGGCGCGCCCCGGCAATGTCGGCTTCATCAGCCAGAGCGGCGCCCTGTGTACCGCCGTCCTCGACTGGAGCTTCAAGGAAAATGTCGGCTTCAGCTCCTTCATCTCGATCGGCTCGATGCTCGACGTTGGCTGGGGTGACCTGATCGACTATTTGGGGCGGGATCCGAACACGCACAGCATCGTCATCTACATGGAATCGGTCGGCGATGCCCGCTCATTCCTGTCGGCAGCGCGTGAAGTTGCCCTGAGAAAGCCCATCATCATCATCAAGGCGGGGCGCACGGAAGCGGCGGCGCAGGCGGCGGCGAGCCATACCGGTTCGCTGACGGGAAGCGACGAGGTGCTCGAGGCGGCGTTCCGGCGCAGCGGTGTGCTGCGCGTTGATCGCATTTCGGACGTGTTCTATATGGCAGAAGTGCTCGCCAAGCAGCCCCGTCCGCAGGGCAACCGCCTGACGATCATCACCAATGCCGGTGGACCCGGCGTGCTGGCGACCGACTCGCTGATCACCGGCGGCGGCGAGCTGGCGGAACTGTCGGAACAGACGATGAACGAGCTGAACGCCATCCTTCCGACACACTGGAGTCACAACAACCCGGTCGACATCCTCGGGGATGCCGACCCCGAATTGTATGCCAAGACGCTCGAAATCGTGGGGCACGACCCGAACAGCGACGGCTTGCTCGTCATCCTCACGCCGCAGTCGATGACCGACCCGACTCAGACCGCCGAACGGCTGCGCGCGCTGTCGCAAATCGAAGGCAAGCCGGTGCTGGCAAGCTGGATGGGCGGACCCGAAGTCGCCGCCGGTGAAGCGATCCTCAACCGCGCGAACCTGCCGACGTTCCAGTTCCCGGACACGGCCGCGCGCGTGTTCAATTACATGTGGCGCTATAACTACAACCTGCGCAGTATCTACCAGACGCCGATCCTGCCGGCGGACTCGGTTCAGGAAGCGCCGAACCGCCAGCTTGTTGAGGGAATCATCAACCATGCCCGTGAAACGGGGCGCACGATCCTGACTGAATACGAATCGAAGCAGGTCTTGAGCGCCTATTACATTCCGACCGTCAACACGTACCTCGCGCCGACGCCCGACGAGGCAGTCGCGCGTGCGGACGAAATCGGCTATCCGGTCGTCCTAAAGCTCAACTCTGAGACGATCACGCATAAGACGGATATCGGCGGCGTCCAGCTCAATCTGGCGGACGAGAACGCAGTCCGCGAAGCGTTTGACCGCATTGAGAAGTCGGTTGCCGAACATGCCGGCTCTGAGCACTTTCAGGGCGTCACCGTTCAGCCGATGGCGAAACTGGATGGATACGAATTGATCGTCGGCAGCAGCGTTGACCCGCAGTTTGGTCCCGTGCTTCTGTTCGGCTCGGGCGGCACGCTGGTTGAGGTGTTCAAAGACCGCTCGCTCGGCTTACCGCCGCTCAATACGACGCTCGCCCGCCGCCTGATGGAACAGACGCGCATCTATAAGGCGCTCGGCGGCGTGCGCGGTCGCCCCCCGGTCGACATGACCGCGCTTGAACAACTGCTCGTGCGCTTCAGCCAGCTCGTCGTCGAGCAGCCGTGGATCAAGGAGATCGACATCAACCCGCTGCTGGCGTCGCCGGAACGCCTGCTCGCGCTCGACGCGCGTGTCGTCCTGCACGGCGCGGAAATGACCGAAGACAAGCTGCCGCGCCCGGCGATTCGCCCGTACCCGACGCAGTACATCCAGTCGTGGACATCCAAG
>JAEVZT010000505.1 GCA_023392115.1 Chloroflexota bacterium | reverse complement strand
TCCGACGGCTGGGCGGCATGGCTTCAACGCCGTTTCGATCTGCCGATGCTGAACCACATCGCCTGCGTCAACTACGTGCTGCAAATTGACGACGCGCCCTACGGCGCGATACTCGACATCAACGGGCGCGAGTTTGGACAGGTGCAGACGCCGTTCACGATGGACGTGACCGACTTCATCGCCCTCGAAGACAACACAATCGGCTTCCGCGTGCCGTGCCATGCGACCGGGCAGTTTCAGGGGATTCGGCTGGTCGCCGTTGCATGTGAGTAACAGGGGCGGATTGACGCTCATTCCCTCGACGTTTACAATAGCTCTGCATTCCGTCCAAGTTGAATTGGTTGTCGTCTCATGAAATATCACATCTGGACTCTCGGATGTCAGATGAATACCGCCGACTCGCAGCTTCTGGCATCGGAGCTTGAACGCATGGGGCACAGCGCCGCCGATGATCCCGAGCAGGCGGATATCTACGTCGTCAACACCTGCGTCGTCCGCCAGAGCGCTGAAGACAAAGCCTTTGGGCGGCTGGCGCTGCTCAACGACCTGAAAAAGCAGCAGCCGGACAAGGTGATCGGCGTGATGGGCTGCCTTGTCGGCGTGCGCGATGCGCTGGCGCTGCGCAAGCGTCTGCCGTATGTCGATGTATTCATGGCGCCATCAGAACCTGCGCCAATGGTCGAGTTCCTGCGCGCCCGCGCTCAGGAAGCCGAAACACTCGATATGGAGGCGCGCGAACGCGCCCACCGCGACGCGCTTCAGGACGGCGACTACGATCTCGGCGATCTGATCCTGCCTGCCGCCGAACGCGGTGAGTTAATCAGCGCGCATGTGCCGGTTGTCTACGGCTGCTCGCACGCCTGCACCTTCTGCATTATCCCGTTCCGGCGCGGCGTCGAGCGCAGTCGCAGTGTCGGCGAAATCGTCGCCCACGTCCGCAGCCTCGCCCGTCAGGGCGTTAAAGAAGTGACGCTGCTCGGTCAAATCGTCGATCGCTACGGCAAGGACATCGCCGACGGTCCCGATCTGGCGGATCTGCTGCGGATCGTCCATCAGGTGGCGGAAGAAACCGGCATCGAGCGCATACGCTTCCTGACCAGTCACCCGAATTGGATGACCGACAAGCTGCTCGACACAGTCGCCGAACTGCCGCGCGTCATGCCGCACATTGAAGTGCCGGTACAGGCGGGCGATGACACCGTCCTTGAAAATATGAAGCGCGGCTACACCGCCGACCAATATCGCCGTCTAATCGAGCGCATCCGTGCGCGCATCCCTGAAGTCGCCATCCACACCGACATCATCGTCGGCTTCCCCGGCGAAACCGACGAGCAGTTCATGGAGACGTACCGACTGCTTGAGGAACTGAAGCTCGACAAAGCGCACCTCGCGCGCTACAGCCCGCGCCCGAACACCGTCAGCGTGCGGCGGATGGAAGACGACGTGCCGGAAGAGGAGAAGAAGCGTCGTCACGAAATGCTTGACGAGCTTCAGTCGCGCGTCGTCGCCGAAATCAACAGCTGCTACCTCGGTCAGAGGGTTCCGGTGCTTGTCGAAGACCAGCACAAGGGCAAGTGGCGCGGGCGTACCCCGCAGAACAAGCTCGTCTTCTTCGAGGATGAGCGCGACTGGCGCGGGCAGGTCGTTGACGTTGAGATCACATGGACGGGACCGTGGAGCATGCAGGGACGTCTGCCGTCGGCGCAGCAAATCCACGATCCGCTGGTCGTGATGGCGGGGTAGGACTCCCGCTCTAGCCCGCCTTTCCTTAAGTTGGGACGCGCTCCTTTTCGACGTATACTGTCCTTACAAAGTCGTCGAGCCAAGCAGAAGTGGCGTGACGGATTGACTCGCGCACGGTTGGAGGACAAGGCAGGATGCCACCTGAAAAGAGCGGATTCTACTATCCGAATAAATTCGCCCGCCTCACAATGGAAGCCATGGAAGAGATCATGGGGCGGAACGGTTTGAACGCTATCCTGAATCTCGCCGGCGTTCCGCAGTATGTCGATAACCTCCCGCCTGATAACCTCGAAAAGGGGTTCGACTTCGCCGACTTCACGGCGCTGAACGTCGCGCTTGAAGAAATGTACGGTCCGCGCGGCGGACGGGCGCTGGCGCTGCGCGCGGGACGCGCTATTTTCGCCGGCGGTTTGCGCTCGTTTGGCGCGCTGGCGGGCGTCGGCGATCTGGCGTTCAAGGTGCTGCCGCTCAACGCCAAGCTCAAGGTGGGCGTCCCGGCGATGGCGAACATCTTCTCGCAGTTCTCCGACCAGATCTCCATTGTATATGAAGAGGGCGGCGATAAGATCATCTACACGATGGAACGCTGCGCCCTCTGCTGGGGTCGCAAGACCGACAAACCTGTCTGCTACATGGGGCAAGGGCTGCTTCAGGAAGGGCTGCGCTGGGTATCCGGCGGGCGCGAGTTCAAGGTCGATATGACGACGTGCATCGCCAAGGGCGACGACATGAGCCGCCTTGTGATTTACAAAGAGCCGATTTCCTGACGGGTTTCCTACGCTTAAGCCGGTCTTCTGTCCGCCCCTTGAAAACGAAGGGGCGGCTGTCAATTTCTCCGACTTTAGCCGCTTTGCTTCATTATCTCGGTAATGATACAATGCGAGCATGACATTCTCGGTAGTAACCCGGGGGATACCTTCATGCGCTACCGAAACTCAGTCCTTCTGCTGCTGATAATCGTCCTCTGGGCGTTGGCTGCCTGCAACCTGTCGGCAACATCGCAGAGCGCGCCGACCCCAACGACTGAGGCAACCGGACAGCCTGTCGTCACGATCATCTCGCCGACGACCGGCAGCGAAGCGATCGTCGGTACACAGGTGCTGGTGAGCGCCAACGCAGCCGACTCCGTCGGCGTTACCCGCGTCCAACTGCTTGCAAATAATCAAGTTGTCAAGACGGTGTCGTCCGAAACGGCGGGCGGCGATCGCAACTTGAACGTGCTGCTCGACTATACGCCGCAGACCGAAGGGCAAATCGTGCTTCAAGTCGTCGCTTACCGTGGCAACACCGCCAGCGTCCCCGCCGCCGTGACGATCAACGCGCGCCGGCAGAACCAGCCGACGGCGACCGGCACGACGCGCCCGCAGGTGACAACCGGTCCCATCATTAACCCCAACGACCCGACATGCCGCGTCTTCACGAACACCGCCGTCAACCTGCGCTACGGACCCGGCACGGTCTACGAACCGCGAATCGCCGTTCTGGCGGCAGGGACTGTCGCGCCGATCACCGGACGCACCGGAAACAATTCATGGTGGCAGGTGCGCGTCGGCACGACGACGGGTTGGGTCAGCGGGCAGTACGTCAGCATCTATGGCAACTGCTCGAACGTGGTCATCCCGCCGATCCCGCCGACGCCGACGCCGATCGTCACCGCGACGTGGACGGCGACCAGCCCCGGCGCGACCGCACAGCCGACTCATACGCCGACTCAAGGGCTGCCCGACCTCGTCATCAGCAATATCGACGGTCCTACCGCGCTGGCGATCGCTGCCGGCGAAACATCGGTGACAGCCAACTTCGCCGTGACGATTACCAATACCGGCGCGGCTGGAACGGCGCAGTTCGATAACTCGGTCACGGTCTCGCCCGGCGCTGAACACCCGCTCGGCGTGGTGGCGAATCTTTCCGCCGGACAAAGCATCTTGCTCGACATCAGCCTGACGTTCGATGCTGCCGGAACGTATATCATACAGGCGCGCGCCGACGTCGACTCGCAGATTGCCGAGCAGAGCGAAGTGAACAATATTGGCATTGCGACGGTGACGGTCACCGGACCGATGGCGTTCGCGCCGGGCGTGAACGCCGTCAACTCGCTGATGCTGGTGACGATTGATCCGGCGCTGCTAGCGACGATCAGCGCGCCGGGGACGTAAACGCATTATGCTGACGCAGGTCTTGATCGTTCATTCGCAGTTGGCGTTTGCGGTGCTGCTCAAGCAGGGTCTGGAACGCACCAATTTGTACGAGGCGCATCCGTTCGTCTCGGCGGACGCGGCGTTCGACTACCTGCGCGATCACGTGCAGGACATCGCGCTGGTTGATTTCGCCATCCCCGACATGTCGGGCGAGTCGATCGTCGCCGAACTGCGCAAAATCCAGCCTGACATCGCGGTCATCGCAACCCCGCGCCAGCAGGATGAAACGATTGAGAGCCTGAACCTGCAAGCTAGCATCGACACGCCGTTCAATGCCCGCGATGTCATTGCGATTAGCAAGGCGGTTTTCAACGACCTGCCGCGTCCGTCCGCCGGAGAGAAAGCCGGACTGCTCAACCGACTGGCGGCGGCGACCTCGACGCGCGTCGAAGTCCCACGTCCGCCGGAAGCCAAGAAACCTGAGCCGAGCAGCCTGAATGACGTGCTGGCAAGCATGGGCGACGACATTTTTGAACCGGAAGCGCCCGAAGGCAGCACGCCGGTCACCGCGCCTGACGATTCGGCGGCGCTCTGGCAGGTCGATTACCGTGAGAGCGGCTTGTTTGACGAGGTGCTTGACTCGCTGCCGCGCCAAGCCGAGGATCAGGAGCGCAAGGGCGATCCGTTCGACGAACTGGTGAACTCGATGCGCTCCGGTCAGCCGCATCAACCGCTTCCGGCTCGGCGGCAGGAATACGTCGAGTTCGTCTTCAAGGGCGGACTTGACGAAATGCTCGACCAGATGGATCGGGTGGCGCAGATGGCGGGCGATGCCGAGCCTGACGAAGAAAGCCGCCGGACATTCGACAAGCTGGCGCAAGAAGAACCGCCTCCGCCACCGCTCGAAGAGAGCGGCACGGTAGGCGACCTGATTTCGGGCGTGAACGACGCAAGTTTTCGTGAAGTTCTGTCTGTCCTGCGCGGCGAAGAGCAAGCCGAAGCGCCGCCGCCAGAGCCGCGCCCCAAGCGCGCCGCACCGAAATCGACACCATCACAGGAGTTTGATTTCGACATCGAGGCGGATGAGCCGGACACGCCCGCCAAGCTGATTCTGAAGCAGGCGTTCGATCAGGCGCTGGCGCAGGAGAGTTTCTCGCTTGACGAGCTGCTGGCGAATATTGAGCAGCAGCTGCCGCGCCATCGACCGAAGGTGCAGCCGCTGCCGTCGTGGATTCGGGAGAGCCGTGAGCGCGGTGACAAGCGTTTCCTGACGACCGAACCGGAATTTCTGCGCGATGTGATGCCGGAAGGGCGACCGAGCGAGGATACGATTCCGCACGCGCCCGCCGGCGTGACCAGTGAGGACTATAACAGCGCCTTCATTGAGCAGCTGACGCAGCCGTCGCGCGCGCAGCGCCTCGAAGCCCCGCCGGACGAAACCGAGTGGATTGACGCCGAAGAGCAGTTCGCCGCTGAAACGCTGCACTACGTTCCGGTTGAAGACGTGCTGTCAGCCGTCTCCAGCGTGGCTGAGGAAGCGGCGGAAGCTGAGCCTGTCGACTGGGAACTTGAAGCCGCAGCGGCGGACGAAGAAGTCGACGAAGCCGAATGGTTCGGCGCTCCGACGGTCGAGGAACTGCCGATTGAAGCCGCGCCGGTCGTCGACCCGTGGGAAGATGACTTCGCCGCCGTGCCGCATTACGAAGACACGCAGCAGCTTGCCGTGTCTGATGTCGAAGTGCCCGAACCATACATTCCGGTCGTGCCTGAACTGCCGCGCGAACCCGCGCCACCGGAATACCTGCCGGAATTCCCCGAGCTTGAAACCGAGAACTTCAACACCGAATTTGAATTGTTGGCGGCGTTTGAAGTGGTCGAAGATAGGACGCCGGTCGCGGAACGCGCCGATGCCC
>JAEVZT010000622.1 GCA_023392115.1 Chloroflexota bacterium | reverse complement strand
GCCGAGGCGGAAGCCGAACGGCTGGGCGTTGAGGTGATCGTGCTGGGCATTACCGAAGAAGGCGACTTTGCCGGGCAGGTCGCGCACATCGAAGACCTCGTCACGCGCGGCGTCGACTTGATCGCCGTTGTTCCGGCTGAAGCTTCAGCGCTGGTGCCCGCCGTCGAAGCCGCCATTGCGGCAGGCGTTCCGGTGATAGAACTCGACTCGCCGCTGGAATCGGATCAGACGATCAGCTTCATCGGCAGCGACAACACCGAAGGCGGGCGGATGGCTGCTGAGTACATCGCCGAGCAGCTTGGCGGCGAGGGACAGGTAGGGGTCATTCGCGGGCGTCTGGGCAATCCGGTTGAACTGGAGCGCTACACCGGGTTCACCGAAGGCATCGCCGAATACCCCGGCATCGAGCTGGTGGCTGAAGGGGTTGCCAACTGGGAAGCCGATCAGGGCTACACGGTGATGGAAGACATGCTGACGGCGAATCCGGAAATTCAGGCGGTGTTCGCGGAAGCTGACCGTATGGTGTTGGGCGCTGCGCAGGCTGCTGCAGCCGCCGGTCGTGACGACATCATCTTCGTCGGCTTCGATGGCATCTCAGAAGCCTTACACGCGGTCTATGACGGCACGATTGCCGCCGACGTGGCACAGCGCCCCGATTTGATGGGCGCGTATGCGGTACAGTACGGTCTCGAGTACCTGCAGACCGGCAATATCGAACCGGTTATTCATACGCCTATGACCCTTGCCCTGACCGATAATGTCGCCCCGCTGATCGAGGCGTGGGAAGCGCTTGGGTTCTAGCTCGAGTACGCATCGCAAGTAAGATAGCCGTGGCGTCTTTCTGAATTTGACGCCACGGCTCTGATTGCAGCTTGAAAGAAGCACACGAAAATTATGGCTATCACCAGATCGCAATATGAAGCGGCGCGACGCCGGGCGGTCGAATACTTCGCCAAAGCGGGTATCGCCATTACTGAAGCCGAGAAAGAACAGATCGAAGTCGCGGATTTCGGCTTAGGTCGTCTAGACGAGGTTGGCGTCGAACTCGTCATGTACGCGAACACCGAACGCGTCTGCGCGAAGGAAGTCGTGCTGTTCCCTTACCAAATCTGCCCCGAGCATCTCCATCCCACGCTTGGCGACCTGCCCGGCAAGGAAGAGACGTTCCGCTGCCGCTGGGGGACTGCTTACCTGTATGTTGAAGGACCGGAAACGCCGAATCCGAAGGCGAAACTGCCCGAAGACCGCAAGCACGCGTTTACCGTCTGGCACGAAATCGAGCTTAAGCCCGGCGATCAACACCTCGTCATGCCGGATACGCTGCACTGGTTTCAGGCTGGGCCAGAGGGGGCGGTTGTGTCGGAGTTCTCAACACCGAGTACGGATGAGGACGACGTGTTTACGGACGCCGAGATCAAACGCATTCCGGAAATTGTCTAGAGCATGAAGCCGCATACCGGCGATAATCTAGCCGGTATGCGGTTGTGAGAAAGGATGGGCGAATTGGTCGCTCAGAATAGGCAAATCGCAGCGCCAACAACTGCAAGAGGGAACGGGGTGAGCATCGTACGCCTGCTGGTGCAGCAGCGAACCCTGCTGGTCTTTCTCGCGTTGTGCGCGGTCGTAGCGTACGTACTGCCGCCATTCTTGACCACGAATAATATTCTCAACGTGTTACGGCAAACATCGATTACTGGGATCGTCGCGGTTGGCATGACGTTTGTCATCATCACGGGTGGAATCGATATTTCGGTCGGCTCGATCGTGGCAGTAACTGGCGTTGTATCTGCAATGCTCTTGCAGGCTGGTCACGACGTCGGCGTCGCAATCGTCGGCGCGCTGTTGGTCGGGATGGGGTTGGGGTTTGTCAACGGGCTGATCATCGCCTATGGGCGCGTCATGCCTTTCGTGGCGACCTTGGGAACCATGTACCTATTCCGGGGGCTTGCCCTTATCATCACCAACGGGCAGGCGATCTGGCAGCTGCCGCGCGAATTTCTGGAAATCGGCACCGGTTACCTGTTCGGCATTCCGATTCCGGTGATCATCGCCTTCCTCATTTACTTCAGCGGGCATGTTCTGCTGCGACGCTTCACCTTCGGGCGCTATACCATTGCCATTGGTGGCGACGAGGAAGCAGCGCGTTTGTGCGGTGTAAGCGTGCAGCGGGTCAAACTGCTCACCTACGTCTTTTGCGGACTAATGTCGGGGGTCGCCGGTGTTGTGCTCGCTGCCCGGCTCGGGAGCGGTCAGCCGAGTGTCGGTGAAGGCTACGAGCTGATTGCCATTGCTGCAGCCGTGATTGGCGGAAACGCGCTCACCGGCGGCAAGGGCACAGTCTGGGGTACGCTGCTTGGCGCGCTCATCCTTGGCGTTGTCAGCAACGCGCTGAACCTGTGGGGCGTGGCTTCGTTCTTCCAGATAGTCATTACCGGATGTATCGTGCTGGTCGCCGTGCTGGCAGGCAAGCTGAATCCGCGCAACCTGTGGAAGCGCCGCTCGCAGCTCGGGCGGACGCTGGCAGCGAGGCACTAAGGCATGCAGAACCAAACCTATACCCAAGAACCTATCATTCGCATCGAACACGCAACCAAGCGCTTCGGCGGTCTATGCGCGGTGAATGATGTCAGCTTCGAGCTGTACCCCGGCGAAGTGCTGGCACTGGTCGGTGACAACGGCGCTGGCAAGTCCAGCTTGGTCAAGATCGTTTCCGGAGCGCAGCCCGCCGACGAGGGCAGCATTTACTTTCGGGGAGAGCCCGTCCGCATCGACAGCCCACACGACGCACAACGCCTCGGAATCGAAACCATTTACCAGAATCTCGCGTTGATGAATAACCTCGATATTCCGGGGAACATCTTCATGGGGCGAGAGATACGCGCGATTCCGCTGTTGGGTCGCCTAGGCTGGATGAACCTGAAGGAAATGCGCCGGCAGGCAAAAGAACTGCTCGATCGGTTCGAGATCGTGGTGCCCGAAATCACGCGAGAAGTCAACAATTTGTCGGGCGGACAGCGGCAGATGGTCGCGATCAGCCGAGCTGTACACTTCCAAGCCCAAGTCATCATCATGGATGAGCCAACCGCGGCGCTCGGCGTCTCCGAAACCGCGAAGGTCTATCAATTCATTGAGAAGCTCAAAGACAAGGGCATCGGCATCATTCTGATCTCGCACAACATCAATGAGGTCTTCGGCATCGCTGACCGCTTCATGGTGCTCAAGACCGGGCGTCTGGTGTGCGTAAAGCACAAGGCGGAAACTACGGTTGATGACATCGTCGCCACGATCATCTCCGGCAAGGACTCAGCAGTGAAGTCGACAAGCGTACAATGACGCAATCGTAGGAGGAAACGCAAGTGAAAATCGCGATTGGGTGTGATAACGCCGGAACGCCCCTGCTTGAGGTGATCCGTGAGGTACTGGCGCAGCGAGGGATCGAAGTTGAGGACTATGGCGTATCAGCCACCGATCCGTCTCTGTACCCGGATGTGGCGCTGACGGTGAGCGAGCGCGTAGCGTCAGGCGCGTGCGACCGAGGTATTCTGGTGTGCGGTACCGGCATCGTGATGAGCATTACTGCGAACAAGGTGCCGGGTGTTCGGGCGGCGCTGGTGCATGATACCTATTCGGCAGAGCGAGCTCAGCTCAGCAA
>JAEVZT010000451.1 GCA_023392115.1 Chloroflexota bacterium | reverse complement strand
AGTTGACGCTGTCACCCAAGACCGGCGCGAGCAGCCCCTTCAACAGGGCGACGGTCAGCGGTTTGACCAGCCCGCTCACGTCGTCGCCGCGATACTCGACGGCGACCCGCCGCACTGGATGCCGTGCCAGCGCGTGAACCAGCGTGCCGATCTGTTCGGCAAGTTTCAAGTACGGGCGGGTTGCCTCGAAATCCAGACCCGGCATGAACGGCATGTTGACGACGTTGCGGTAATCCTCGCCGCGCAGCGCTTCAAGCACCTGCGCCACGATCCGCGTCGACAAGTCCTGCGTCGCCTCGACCGTGTTATCGCCGATGTGCGGCGTGTGGACGACATTGTCCAAGCCGATCAGCGGACTATTGTACGGCGGTTCTTCGCGGTATACGTCGAGCGCCACGCCGCCGAGATGCCCATCCTTGAGCGCTCGCGCGACCGCCGCCTCGTCGAGGACACTGCCGTGCGCCGTATTGATCAGGCGCGCGCCGGGCTTCATCTGGCGGATCAAGGCTTCGTCGAACATGCCGCGCGTCTCTTGGGTCGCGCTGACGTGGATGCTGACGAAGTCGCTCCGGCTCAGGAGTTCCTTTAAGCCGACGAGGGAGATCCGTTTGTCGGCGATCTGTTCTTCGGTGATGTACGGGTCATAGGCGATGACCGTCATGCCGAATGCCAGCAGGCGCTGGGCGACGTGCTGACCGACGCGCCCCAAGCCGACGAGCCCGAGCGTCTTGCCGTGAAGCTGCGTCCCCGCCTGCCGCTTGCGGTCGAGCAGCCAGTAACCTTGTTTCAGGCTGTTGTGCGCCGGGATGATGCGGCGGCTTAATGCCAGCATCAGTGTGATGGCGTGTTCGCCGGCGGCGATCGCATTCGCGCCGGGCGTATTCATGACGATGATGCCGCGCGAGGTCGCCGCCTCGACATCGATTCCGCCGACGTTCGCGCCGACGCGCCCGATCACGCGCAAGTTCGGCGCGTCGGCGATCAGCGGCGCGTCGATCTGCACGTCGTCGCGGGCGATCACGGCGTGCGCGACCTTCAGACAGTCGCGGAACGCCGCCGGATTGGTCGGGCTGACGGTCAGCAGTTCGACGTCGTCCTGCTGACGGAGAATGCTCAGGCTCTGTTCGGTTAAGTCGGTTGCGACGAGAATGCTAAACTCAGCCAAACGTACACATCTCCAACACATTCAAGACATCGTGCAGGCTGTCGAAGACATACGGCGTTACGGCATCGAATGCCGCGTGCGTCGTGTGCGACAGATCAGGAACGGCACAGCAGACCATGCCCGCCGCCACTGCCGCCCGCGCGCCGGTCGGGCTGTCTTCGAGCGCCAGACAGTCGGACGGCTTGACGCCGAGCCGGCGTGCTGCTTCGATATAGATGTCCGGCGCGGGTTTGCCATGCGTCACGTCGTCGCCGCTAACGCGCGCCGCGAAGTAGTTACCCCACCCCTGCGCCGCGACAACCCCTTCGATGATCGGCATTGGCGAGCTTGACGCGATCGCGCACGGGACTTGACGCTCGTGCAGGTACGCCAGCAGTTCGGGCGCGCCGGGACGCGGAAAGACCTTATCGGGGATCAACGTCACCATGCGGTTGACAATGTCGAAGTACAGGTCGTCAACCTCATCGGCAAGTTCATAGGCGAGACGCATTTCCGATAGAAAGTCGCGCATCCGCAAGCCAATCAGCGACTTCTGGATTTCATCATCGACCTGCCTGCCACGGTCAGCCATCATCGCGCTTTCGGCGATCGCCCAAACCGGCTCAGAGTCGACAAGCAAGCCGTCCATATCGAAGATCACGGCTTTCGGGCAAAAATCAAACGTCATTGGAAGGCTACTCCGGTTTCTTCAAGAACGCCCGCTCATAAGCGCGGCGTAAATCGTCATCACGTATTGTCATCGCCTGCGCGGCGAGTTCCAGCCCGCGCTCAAACGTCGCTTGGTGCGGCGTGCCGAGCGTGCGGATGTAAGCGGCGGGACCGACCGCCAGCGGCAGGATCGGCGCGATCGACTTGGACTCGACGAACACGTCAGCCGCGTCTTTGACCTTCTGCCGCGCCACCACGCCGCCGAAGCCGATGAACAGGTCGACCTCGCCGCGCGTCGCCAGATCGGACACGCCGTCGCCGATCATCAGCCGCCGCCCCGGCTTCCCCGCCGCCAGTTCGCGGACGATGTCGGGCTTGCCGCTGGATACGGTTAAGGGACCATCATCGTAATCGAGGTACGTCTGGCGGGCGCGCGTCCCCGGTTCGTAATAACGCCACCAATCGCCGGACAGTTGGTTGTATTCGAGTTCGACGGCGCGAATGTTCTCCGGCGGCACGCCAAGGCGCGCGCCAAACCCGCGCACGGGCTCTGCCAGCCCGCCGCTGATGATGAACACCTGCTTGCGCAGGAAATGGAGCGCGTCGATGACGGCTTTCGCGTCAGGGACAAGGTTCTCCCAGTAGCGTTCCTCAATCGCTTTGAGCTGCCCGCGCGTCGGACGGATAGCGGTCAGGCGCTTGCCGTACACGTCTTTCAGGTCAAGGTCGCCGTCCATCGCCTTCTGCGTCAAGACGCCAACGCGCCATTCCTTCCCCTTGAAGCGCGCCAGTTCGTCGATACCTTCGATAGACGACAGGGTACTGTCGCAGTCGAAAAAGATGAGGTCAAAACTCATCCAGCGAATGCTGTCCATCCGGTTTCTATCTTCCTACGCCGGCAAACACCCCGCATTGTACAGCGGGAGCGCCGGTTTTGGAACAATCACCCGTGCGGCACATTTGACAGCATTGTCAGATATTCTATAATCGAATGACGATTAGATTATGAAAAGCACATTCTTTCCAGAGGATACCGTTTTGGCACGCAAACCTGCTGATCAATCGGTGAACCGGGAAGCGATCATCCTTGCAGCGGCTGAAGTGCTCCAGCGCAACGGCTACGAGGCTGCGACGATGAAGGATATCGCCGCGGCAGTCAACCTGACGGCTGCCAGCCTGTATCACCATTTCAAGAACAAGGACACACTGCTGCTGGCGGTGCTCGAAGTCGGTCTGGATTATGTCATCAGCCAGATCGAGCCGATCATCGATTCAGATCGCCCGACCGTCGACAAGCTGCACGCCATGATCCGCGAGCATATCGTCGGGCTGACGACGCACACTGCCGTCGGCGCGGCGATGGTATCGGAAATCCGCGCGCTGATGCAGGTCAAAGCGCCGTCGAAGACCGCCAGCGCCGACGACCGCGACGCCTACGAGACGTTCGTCCAGCGGCGCGCCGCCTTTTTTGAGCGCCGCGATCATTTTGAAGACCTGTTCCGTCAGGTCGTGCGCGAAGGCGTCGAAGCCGGTGTCTTCCGCGCGATCGACGTGCCGATCTTCACCAAGACCCTGCTCGGCGCGCACAACTGGGTCGGCGTTTGGTATCGCCCCAACGGTCGTTTGAACGGCGAGCAAATCGCCGATCTGATCGCCGACACGATGCTCAACGGTGTGTTGACCGACGACGCGGGCTGACCGCCGGTTCACAACACATTCGCTCTACCCCCTCACCCCAACAAAGGATTTGGAATGGCACTGTTACAGGACAAAGTCGCAATCATCACCGGCAGCGGGCGCGGCATTGGCGCGGCGGCAGCCAAACTGTTCGCCGAACACGGGGCGAAGGTCGTCGTCAGCGACATCGACCCCGCGCCGGCGGAACAGACTGCCGAAGCGATCAGCGCGAGCGGCGGGACGGCGCTGGCGGTTGCCGCCGATGTCACGAGTGACGCGGGCATCGAAAGCCTGATCGGCGAAACCGTCGATCGTTTTGGCGCGATCGACATCCTCGTCAACAACGCGGGCTACACATGGGACGGCATGATGCACAAGATGTCCGACGCCCAGTGGGACGCGATGCTGGCGATCCACCTGACCGCGCCGTTCAAAATCATCCGCGCGGCAATTCCCTACATGCGCGAAGTCGCCAAGCAGGAGCTTGACGCGGACGGTGTCGCCCGCGCGCGCAAGATCATCAATGTGAGCAGCACGACCGGCACGCGCGGCAACATCGGGCAGACGAACTACGCGGCGGGCAAGGCGGGGATCATCGGCTTGACCAAAACGCTCGCCAAGGAGTGGGGCGCGTTCAACATTCAGGTGAATGCGGTCGCGTTTGGCTTCATCGAAACGCGCCTAACCCAGTCGGATGCCAGCGGCGACGCGACCGAACGCGCAGGGCAGCGTGTCAAACTGGGCATGCCCGACAAAGTCCGCAGCCTGATCTTCGAGCAGATTCCGATGAAGCGCCCCGGCACCCCCGAAGAAGCGGCGGGCGCGCTGCTCTTTTTCGCCAGCGATCTGT
>JAEVZT010000443.1 GCA_023392115.1 Chloroflexota bacterium | reverse complement strand
GGGCTGCGCCACGTCTCCGCGTCGAGTCCCATGCGCTCGTGACGCGACTCGCCTTCTAGGAGGGCGTAAATTCCATCTTCCCACACGGCAAGGTGCATGATGTGGTCTTTAACCGTCCAACCGGCGGCGTCGGTCGGAACGGTCATCTGTTCCGTGGTCAACCCGTCGAGAAATGTCGTGAAGTCTTGCCAGCCCTGCTCCATCCGTTCGAGCAGTTCTACCTGACTCGGCAGCATTTCCTGTGCCATCATTACCCCTCGCGTGATAAGTGTCCCCGGTTGTCGCCCCTATTGTATCGTCGCCGATCACATTGGGGAACAAAAAAACCCCTGACCAGTTCGCATGATCAGGGGTGTGAGTGGTGGACGAAAGGATTAGCAGTAACGCTGCGGCATTGGCTGGCGCAGTTCTTGATAGACCTGAAAGCCGCGTTTGCGGTAGTTCGAAAGCGCGACCGGACTGTCGAGGTTGCAAGTATGGACGAAAAGCCGTTTCGCGCCGTCGCGCCACGCCTGATCGATGCCGTAGCTCAACAGGTGCTTGCCCAGTCCCATACCCATGAAGTTCGGGCGCAAGCCGAAGTAGGCGATCTCGGTTTCGCCGCCCGACTTGCTCAGTTCAACGTAGCCGGCGGGCGTCCCGCCGACGTAGAGCACATGCACGCTCACATTCGGATCGGCGATTGCCGCGCACAGTTCGTCGTCGGTCATGAGACGGCGGTCGCGCCAGCGCCACGCCTCGCCGACCGAGTCGTACAAGAAGCGGTAGAACTTGACATCCGGCGTCTGCATCCGCTCAATCGTGATGCCGCTCAGGTTGACAAACGCGGGCTGAAACTGCGCCTTGCTCGTCATGTGCAGATACGTCGTCACCAGCACGTCGGGCATAGGGAGAACAGCCGCCGCAACCATCAGCATACCTCTCGAAAGATGAAATACGTTATAATCGCTCGCAATCTATTTTCCGGGAAACGGCGCGCCGACTTGATCGCAAAAGTCACCAAAAAGCAGCCGCCGTCGTTCGTCACTTTTTGACAACCACCTAGATAAACTGAGGTTTCCACATGGATTTCGCACTCACCGAAGAACATTTGCAGGCGCAGAAGATGGTGCGCGATTTCGCCGCGCGGGAAGTGATCCCCGTGATCGGCGAATGGGATCGCAAGCAGGAGATGAACCCGACGTTTCTGCCGCGCATGGCGGAACTCGGCATCCTCGGCATCAGCATCCCCGTCCGCTACGGCGGACAGGGGTTCGACTACGTCACGCTCGGGCTGGTCTGCGAAGAACTCGAACGCGCCGATACCACCCTGCGCGTCGTCATGTCGGTGCACATGGGTTTGAACAGCCTGTCGCTGCTCCAGTGGGGCACGGAAGAACAGAAACAGCGCTTCCTCGTCCCGCAGGCGCGCGGTGAAAAGTATGCCGGTTTCGGATTGACTGAACCCGGCGTTGGCAGCGACGTGCTCAACATGAGCGCGACCGCCCGCCGCGTCGGCGACAAGTACATCCTCAACGGCGAGAAGATGTGGATCAGCCTTGCGACCAAGGCGCACCATTTCCTCGTCTTCGCCAAGACCGATCCCAACGCGGGGCATCGCGGCGTGACGGCGTTCATCATCACCAGTGACATGCCCGGCGTCACGTCGGGCGACATTCACGGCAAACTCGGCGTCCGCGCCGGTTCGACCGGCTGGATCGCCATGCAGGATGTCGAAGTTCCGGTCGAAAACCGGATTGGCGAAGAAGGCGAAGGCTTCAAGATCGCCATGGCGTCGCTCGACAATGGGCGCTATACCGTCGCCGCCGGCGCGACCGGCTTGATCCGCGCCTGCCTCGAAGAAAGCCTCAAGTACTCGAAGGAACGCGAGACCTTCGGCGTGCCGATCGCGCAGCACCAGTTGATCAAGCAGAAACTCGCCTATATGCAGCAGTGGTACGAAGCCGCGCAGCTTTTCTACCTGCGCGCCGGCTGGCTCAAGAATCAGGGCATTCGCAACACGCGCGAAACGAGCCTCGCCAAGTGGTACGCGACCGACCAGAGCGTGCAGGCGGCGCTCGAAGCGGTGCAGGTACACGGCGCTTATGGCTTCAGCGACGAATATCCGGTCGAGCGCTACCTGCGCAACAGCAAGGGCGCGGTGATCTACGAGGGGACGAGCGAGATTCACCAGTTGATGCAGGCGGATTACGCGCTCGGCTATCGCAGCGACGGCAGACTGCGCCGCGAGCTGCCCGCCTACGATCCCGAATTCTGGCAGAGCGAAAGCGCCGCCGAAGCGGTAGGAGATTAAGGAAGTCAGAAAGGGAACGCCGTGCAGGTCGAGGAGACAGTACACAAGCGAGAGGTCGCGCCGCGTGAGCAGGTGATCGCACGGGGTGTCACGTTTGACGCCTACATGGAGCAGTACGCCGCAGATTTCACCGAATGGATCGACGGAGTCGTTGTCAAAATGTCACCGATACGGGAGCTTCACGACGCAGTAGCTCGTTTCATTGACAATCTGTTTGAAGCCTATCTTGTGAAACTTGGTGGCGGTAGGGTGTTGCAGTCGGCAATGGTGATGCGGCTCGAATCGCAAAAGTCGGCGCGCGAACCGGACGTGCAGGTGCTGCTCCCCGAAAGCATGGACAGGCTTAAGCCGACGTATGTCGACGGCGCGGCGGACTTGGTCGTCGAGATCATCTCGCCGGAAAGCGTCGAGCGCGACCGGGGCGACAAGTTCGTCGAATACGAGCGCGG
>JAEVZT010000418.1 GCA_023392115.1 Chloroflexota bacterium | reverse complement strand
GCAGATCGGCGCGCACGACATCGACGCCAACGCGCTCGCCGACCGCGCCAGCGACCGTCGCGTTATCGCCGGTTAGCATGATCGTCTGCTGTCCGAGCGCGCGCAGATCGCGCACGACGCCGGCGCTTTCCTCACGCACCTGATCCTCGACGGCGATGAATCCGCGCACGCGCTCGCCATCCGACAGGAGCATCGTCGTCTGCCCCCGCGCTTCCGCCTGCCGCACCAGATCGCAGAAATCGGCCGGGTGCGGGTGTTCGGCGTCGAACAGCGCGTGGCTGCCGACCGTCACCAGCTTGCCGCCGATCGCGCCCTGAACGCCGCGTCCCGCCAGCGAAGCAACCGCTTCTGCTGGAGCGTAGATCGCGTCCAGCCCGCGCTGCTGCGCCGCCTCGACGACAGCCCGAGCCAGCGGGTGCGTGCTGCGCCGCTCGACGGCGTTCGCAAGCGCCAAGACTTCATCGCACAGCTCGCAGGTCATACCTGTTTCGCAGTCGACGGAACGCGTTTCAGTCACAACCGGCTTGCCATGCGTCAGCGTGCCGGTCTTGTCGAAGGCGATGGCGCTGACCTTGCCGAGCGCTTCGAGATGCGCCCCGCCCTTGATCAGGACGCCGCGACGCGCCGCCGCCGTGATCGCGCTGATGACGGTCACAGGCGTGCTTATCACCAGCGAGCACGGACAGGCGATCACCAGCAGCGACAAGGCGCGGTAGAGCCAGCCGTGCGTGCCGTCGGGCAGGTCGGTGAACGGCGCGTTGAACAGCAGCGGCGGGATGGCGGCGACAAGCGCGGCAATGACGACGACCGCCGGCGTGTAGTAGCGGGCGAAATTGTCGATCATGCGCTGGCTCGGCGCGCGGACGCTCTGCGCTTCCTCGACCATGCGGATGATGCGCTGAATCGTGTTGTCGGCGGCAATGCGCGTCACGCGGACTTCGAGCGCGCCCGCGCCGTTGATCGTTCCGGCGTAGACTTCCGCGCCGGTCGTCTTGTAGACCGGGACGCTTTCGCCGGTCACGGGCGACTGGTCGATGCTGCTTTCGCCCGCCGTGATCGTGCCGTCCATCGGCAGCCGTTCGCCGGGTTTGACGAGGATCGTTTCGCCGACCGAAAGGCTCTCAACCGGCACGTCTTCCTCGCGCCCATCGCGCAGGCGAATGGCGCGGGCGGGGGCGAGCGACATCAAGCCGCGGATGCTCTGGCGCGCGCGGTCGGTCGTGTAGCCTTCGAGCGCCTCGCCGATGGCGAAGACGAAGACGACGGTCGCCGCTTCAAGCGTTTCGCCGATGACAATCGCGCCAGCGGCGGCGATCGTCATCAGCAGGTTGATGTTGAAATCACGGTTGATGATCAGGTTGTTGATGCCGGAGCGCGCGACCGGATAGAGGGCGACAAGTGTCGCCGCGATGAAGATCGCGCTCGCCAGTGTTTCGCTCGCGCCGAGCAGCGACGCCAGCAGCCCGATCAGGATGATCGCGCCGCCGATAGCAGCCAGCCGGGTCGCCGTTTCGCCGAGGGCGAAGCGGATGAAGCCGACAATGCCGCCCTGTGAGGGTTCGGTTTCGACTGCCGCCGATTGCGCATCTGGAGCGAGGTGGTAGCCCAACGCCTCGACGCGCTGTTCGAGCACGCCGCGCTCGACTTCCCCCTCGAATTTGAGGACGCCGGTCGTGAAATCGACTTCGACGTCGCGCACGCCGTCCAACCCGCTGACGCCCTTGTGTACGGTTCGCGCGCAGTCGGCGCAGTCCATGCCCTGAATTTTGTAGGTCTGCTGTGCCATGAGACACCGTATCAATATATGAACATATAATCATATTTTACTACGCGTCCGTGCGCATGGCAAGAGGGCGAGATAATCACAACTTACTCATCCGGCATCGTCATGCTGTTTGTTATAATGGAACGGAGGGTTTTAACGGGAGTGCGTACCATGCATATTCAACTCGAAAACGTTGTCGAAATGGGGACGGAGCGCATCTATACGCTCGACTTGAGCGACATCGGCATGCACCTGATCCACGTTACTAACGCCGGCGGCAGCCCGGATTACAGCGGCGGCACGATCCAGCATTTCAACATGACCGACCAGTCGACGCGCCAGTACGCGGACGAGGTCGCGGAAGGCGAGCAGAAGCTGCCCAACGACCAGATGACCGAACTGTCGCAGGACGAGCACAGCTATTTCATCACCTTCCCTGAAATTCGGCGTTTCAAGTTCGAGTCGGAGAATCCGTACCGGCTGCGGCTGTGGACGGACAAGGGCAATTTCGCCTTCGTCTTCACGAGCACGCCCGAGCCGCACGTCGAGAAGTTCGTCGACGAGCTCATGCGCGGCGTGCAGGACGAGCAGACCGCCAATCAGGTGTCGTCGGGTGGAGACGAGCGCAATGCAAGGTAAGCTGATCCATTTCAACCGCGCGGTCTATCAGGCGGGCAGTCAAGAATACGTGTGCAGCTTGATCGTCGCCGACGACAGCCTGTACGTCGTTCGCACGGGCAGCACCGGGGCGCTCGTCAGCGACAACAAGGTCAAGAACATCAACCAGACGGTTGGCATGGGCGATACGCAGGGGTTTGTCGAGGAACTGGCGCGGAACGAGGCGGCGCTGGCGGATAAAGCGCCGGAAGACCTGCTGCGGATGCCCGACAGCTTCGCCGTCCCGCTGAATGAGATCGACTCGGTGAAAGTCGGCGTGCAGGACACGCCCGAAGCGGACATCCCGACGATGATTATCGTCAGCAAGCGCGGCGTGTTCCAGTTCCAACTCAACTACCTGCGCGACGAGGAACTGCGGATGCTGCAAGAGACGCTGACGCGAGGGGCATGATGCCGACCGTCGGAGACACGATCATCCTTGCCGCCGAGATGCATAGGGGGCAGGTCGACAAAGCCGGACACCCCTACATTCTGCACCCGCTGCGCGTGATGAATCGGATGACCGACGACATTACGCGGATCATCGCCGTGCTGCACGACGTTGTCGAGGACTCGGACACGACGCTTGACGATCTGCGGCGCATGGGTTACGAGGAACGGATCGTCGAGGCGATCGACTGCCTGTCGCGGCGCGAGGACGAGACGTATGAAGCCTTCATCCAGCGGATCAAGCCGAATCCGCTGGCGCGGCGGGTCAAACTGGGCGATCTGCTCGACAACATGGACATGCGCCGGTCGTCAGCGCTGCTGAAACCTGACGATATTGAGCGTTTCCAGCG
>JAEVZT010000370.1 GCA_023392115.1 Chloroflexota bacterium | reverse complement strand
CCGTCCACGTTTCGTCGATCGACAGGTGAAAGACGTACCCCGCCAGAAACGCCCGCTGCTCATCATTCCGCGCCGACCACAGCGTCGGATACTGCGCCATCATCACGCGCCACGGCGTCAGCGTGATGTCGCGGTCGTAGCTGTAGAAGTGCGTCTCCTCGCGCTTGAGTCCGCACAGGAAATGCCCGTCGGCGACGACGCTGCCGAGCAGAAACGCATCACTGTGCGCCTGAAGCAGCGCCCGATCCGCGTCCGCCACTTGCGGATCGGTCAGGACGCGCTGCGCGGCGACAAGATGCGTGAACGGCGTCGGCATGTCACCGCCTCACGGACTCGGCTGCAAGCAGCTTGGCAGTTCGGACAGGTTCTGCGTCCAGTTCGCGCCGTAGAACTGCAAGTATTCCGGCAGATGCGCCTGCCAGTACTCGTCATTGTGCTCGCCGACCGGGTGAATGACGTAGGTGTGGGCGATCCCGCGCGAACTGAGGCGGCTTGAGAACAACTGGAGTTCTTCGCCCGCCGGATCGCTCGCGCCGTTGTCGATGTACATCCTCAGGTTCGCCTCGCTCAGGAACGGCGTGTTGAGCGCCAGTTCGAGCGGGTTGAAGGCGGGCGGCGCGTTGTTGGTGGCGAAGGTCGCGCTGTGACCGCCGACTGACCCGAACAGATCGGGGTGGCGCATGGCAATGCTGTACGCCCAGAAGCCGCCGCGCGAAATGCCGCCGATCGCCCGGTGATCGCGGTCGTTCCACGTGCAGAAATCGCGCTCGACGGCGGGCATCAATTCTTCGAGGATCACGGTTTCATAGGATGGATCGGGCGGGAAAGCGTTGCGCGTGCCGATCGTGCCGAAATACGGCAGGACGAGGATCATCGGCGGCAGCGCGTCGAGGCGAATTCCCTGATCGAGCGTTGCGTCGACACCGAGTTCATCCCATTGAAGCTCTGTCTCCTGCAAGCCGTGCAGCAGGATGACGTAGGGATAGCGTTTCTCGCTTTCAAGGTAGCACGGCGGGATATAAACCCGGTAGCGCAGGTTTTCGCCGGCAACCTGACTGCGGAAGTCGTCAAACGGGATCAACTGCCCGCCGTCGTCGCTGCACGGCAGAGGCGTTGGCGTTGGCGTTGCCTGCGGGGTGGCGGTCGGCGCGGGCGTGTTCGTCGGCGTCCGTGTCGGCGTGGCGATGGGTGTATTCGTCGCTTCGGGTGTGATGACGATCACCTGAGGTGTCGCCGTGAAGATCGGCGCGAGCGGATCACAGGCGACAATGAGCAGCATGAAGGGTAAAATGAGCAGAGATCGGATTCGTGTCATAGGGTTGTATTATACCGAAAGGCTAGCAATGACGCTGGATATTCGTGCGTTCCTCTTCGACCTTGACGGCGTGATCACCGACACGGCGGAATACCATTTCCTGTCGTGGAAACGCCTCGCCGACGAGATCGGCATCCCATTCACGCGCGAGGACAACGAAGCCCTGCGCGGCGTGTCGCGGCGGCAGAGCCTCGATCTTGTGCTGAAGGGGCGCCCGGTTGACGAGGCGCGCGCGCAGGAATGGATGGAGCGCAAGCAGAACTACTACCTTGAATACCTCGAAACCATCAAACCGGATGACGTACTGCCCGGCGTCCGCGCCCTGCTCGACGACGCCCACGCCGCCGGAATCAAGATCGCCGTCGCTTCCGCCAGCCGCAACGCCCGCCCGGTGCTCGAAAAGCTGAACCTGCTCGACACGTTCGACGCCATTGGCGACGGTTACAGCGTCATCAACACTAAACCCGCGCCCGACCTGTTCCTGTGGACTGCCGGACGGCTCGACGTGTCGCCGCTGCAAGCGGTCGTCTTCGAGGATGCCGAAGCAGGGGTCGACGCCGCGCTGGCGGGCGGGTTCTGGACGGTCGGACTCGGCAGCGCCAACGTCAGCCGCGCGCACATCCGCCTGAATAGTCTGGAAGGCATCACCGCTCGCGACATCGTCGACAAGCTCAACGCGCTTGACCCGACGACTCGCGGATGATCAACTGCGGCGGCAGCAGCCGGTGGCGCGGCACGACGTCTTCGCCCTTCAGCAGCCCTTCGAGCATCGTAAATACTTCCTGCCCGACGCGCGCGATTGGCTGCCGGAGCGTCGTCAGCGCGGGACGTAGATACTGCGTCATCGGCGCGTCGTCAAAGCCGATCACGGCGAGGTCGCGCCCAACCGCTAAACCCAGCCGCTCCGCCTCGTTCATCACGCCGATGGCTGTCAAATCGGTCACGGCGACGACCGCCGTTGGGCGCTCCTCTGCTGGAAGCGACCACCACGCCGCCAGCGCGTCGCGTCCGGTCTGCTCGCCGTCCTCGCCGCGGATGACGTAATCCGCGCGGTAGGCAATGCCCGAACAGGCTAACTCCTCGCGGTAGCCGGCGTAGCGATCGTCGCCTGTCAGCGACGTTTCGGGCCAGCCGACCATCGCGATACGCCGGTGACCGAGGCAGGCGAGGTACTCGACGGCTTCGCGGACGCCGCGCTGCCCGTCGACATCGACCCACGGAAAATCCCATTCCGGGTTCGCCCGCCCAAAGCTGATGAACGGGAAGTCCTGTTCCATCAGGAAGCGGACGCGGGCATCGTCGTAGGACGTGCTGCCGACGACAAACCCGTCGACGCGCCGCGTGCGGATCAGTTCGTCGTAAACCGGAATCGGGTCGTCGGGCGACGCGGTGAACGTCAGGACGTGGTAG
>JAEVZT010000329.1 GCA_023392115.1 Chloroflexota bacterium | reverse complement strand
TCCGACGTCATCAGTTCGACTTCGCACAGGCTCATTGGCGGGCGCGGTGGCAGGCTCTGGAACATGCTGCCATTGAAGGAATAGCCGACGTTGACAACGCACACCTCAACCGGAACCATGCGGTTCTCGCGCTGGTCGATCAGCGTGTTGTTGTCGACGTAGCTCGCCATGACCAGCTCGCGGGCGAGCGGATCGTCGTCAATGCGGATGGCGTATATCAGCCCGACCGCCCAGACCGACTCATCTTCGGAGATCGGCACTTTGACGAACGAGCCGAAGGTATGGCGATCATCGATCCGGCTGCCGCGCGTGCCGCAGTCGAATCCGGTAGTGCTGGCGCGCAGGACGCGCCCGACGACGTGCCGTTGTTGCAGTACGTTTGTCACGTTACACCTCTTAGACCTTCAACCGGTGCTGTCGCTTCTCACCGCGCGCCAGCCCTTTCGTCTGTAGCTTATTCGAGGACTCTGGCTCGATGCGGTTCCTCATCATTTCCACGCGGATAACCTCATCGAGCTGTCCTTTCTCCACGCTGCTGACGTATGCCAGTTCGTCGGCGCGCGTCAGCGTGTAAGGATAGTGTTTGCGCCCCTGAATGGCGCATTGAGCGAGCAGCAGCGCGTGAATCTCGTCGACAGCCGCTTTGTCCTTCGCCACCCACATCGGCACGTCGACGCGCGCGATGCTCGGGTGTCCGGTATTCGACACGTTCAGGTAAAAGTAGGCGATCTCGTAGTCCGCGCCCTTGCGGTCTTTGTACTCGCGGTTCTGCGGCGAGTTCTGGGTCATCAGCGCCGAGCGCTCGCCCGGAGCGAGCACGCGGCGGAAGAGGATGTCGTCGGTCAGCCCTTCAAGCGCGCCGTTCGACTTGAGGTTGGCGTCGTTAATCTGGTCGGGACTCAGGCTGAGCAGGTGCAGCAGGCTGATCAGGTACTTGCTGCGCGGGATGTCGATGTAACCGACCAATCGGGCGTTTGAGTCGTACAGCTTTTGCAGCGCGTCCATGTAGTCGCGCTCTATCTCCTGCGCGCCGGCGACTTCAGTCGCGCCGAAGAACTTGAGCAGCGTCCCGTCGTGGATGGCGACCATTGGGCGCGCTTCATCGCGCATCTCCCACGACAGCCGCGCCAGCCACTGAACTTCGGCGACAGACCGGCGCGCGTTAACGGTCTGGTTGGTGATGAGGCGTCCGTCGCGGTCGAGCAGTTTCGAGTCGCTGTAGAACAACTCGGGCGTCGTGACCTGAAATGGAAGGCGCGTTTCGCCGTGATAGTAGACGAACGCGCCGATATTGAGGAGATAATAGGTGGCGGCGGCGTGCGGATCGGGGTAGACCTGCGCGCCGTCGGCGGCAGCAACAATCGCCGCGGGCGGGAGTTCGGGGGGGTCGCCCACGCCGCAGATGACTTCATCGTGCGGGCGTGGTAATGGCGCCGCGCCGCGATAACCGCTTACACTCGACTCGCGTAGAAGCTTGATGCGTTCGTGGACAGCGTCCAGATCAGAGGCAGCGTAAAACATCTCAAGCGCCAGTTCCATGCGGTCACTGGACTCTTGCGCGCGCTTGGCAAGGTAGCGCCCCATCTTCTGAACCTGATCAAGAACTTTGTTGAATTCGAGCGACAACGCCGCCTCGTTTCTGTCAGCGAATAGTTAATAATTTCCAACATAAATTTAGAGTAGCACCAACGTTCTAACTCGTCAAGCGAAAGGCGACAATTTTTGAGCGAAAGCGGTCTTTTGTGACCCCGCAGTATGGCTCCGCGACACTTTTCGCATCCGTTCGTGACTGCCCCTTTTCGCCTCAATTGCCACAATTGTCGACCAAAATTTGTCTATTTTGCTCAACGTTTCGCTGTTCCCCTAGCAGAAAATGGTTATAATGAGTGTCAAATGAGTTTTGTGCGAAAACTAACCTCATACAATAAATTCTGTTTGGTGTTCGTTCGTGTTTAGGATGAGTTAAAGCACAATGGCATCAAACCGAATCGTTGCCCCGTCCCTACCCATCAGCACAACGAGAGCTGTCGTGTTTGCGGGTGATAATGTCGCGCTCGCCGGTCAGATTGACTACCCCGCGACTCGGCGACCGGCAGGCGGCTACCCGCTGATCTTCGTGCTGCATCACGCCTGCTGCAACACGCGCGAAGACTACGTCGATTACGCGCAGGTCGCGCTCGACAAAGGCTTCGCGGTTTTTCGCTGGGACAAGCGTGGAACCGGACACAGTGGATCGAGTGGACGCGGCTCGACGACCCAAGATGCCGTCAACGCTTATGAAACGGCGCTCTCGCAGCCGAATATCAACCGCAAGCAGACGGTGATCCTCGCCGTCGGTGCGGGGACGGCGCTGCTCGGCAGCGCGTTCGGTTTGTTCGCGCGCGTCCAGCGCCCACACGGGGCGATCCTCGTCGCCAATATGCTCGACGACACCGAAGTACTGGCGATCGACACGCAGACGCTCATCCTCTTGGGCGAAGAAGACTGGAATCCGGTGGCGATCTACGGCGATGCCGCGAGCGCAGCCCACCGGCAAGCCTACCGTCACGGCGCGGCTTTTCGGCTGATCTGCGGCGCTGACCGGCTGCTGATGTC
>JAEVZT010000290.1 GCA_023392115.1 Chloroflexota bacterium | reverse complement strand
TAAGGCAATCGTCGAGGCGGTGACGCATTTCGACAACCCGGACGTGCTGGTGCGCGTCAGCCGTGGCTTGGGCGAAGCGATGGTTGGCATCAGCGCAACGGCGATGCCGGAAACTGACCGCATCGCCGGACGTGGGTGGTAAGTCACAAGTAGGCAGCCCATACAAACAAGAAAGAACCCTCTAGCTGTCTTGTTATGGCTAGAGGGTTTTTGATGTTTGCTGCTCAAGCTAGGTCAGGTACGCCGAACTTGGTTATCCCTGCCCGCGAATCTTGTCGATCAAGCCGGGCTTGTTCGTCCCGTGCAGGCGTGGATCGCCGGGCGGCGGGACGGGTTCGGGACCCATCGCAACCGGGTTGGTGACATACTCGAACTGCCCCTTGCCGTCGGGTGACGTGCCCGATGCCCACGCGCCTTCCGAGCTTTCAGTTCCCGCCGAGAAGTTCATGAACTGGTAGGCAACGCTCGACAGCTCGCGTTCCTGCGGGAACGAGCTCGGGCACGGCGTCGTTTCCAGACCGCTGCTCTCCAGTTCGGCGATCGCGGCGATCCACTGTTTCTGGTGCATCGTGTCGCGCGCCAGAAGGAAGGAGAGCAGATCGCGCACGCCCGCATCGTCGGTCATCTCGTACAACCGCGCGACCTGCAAGCGCCCCTGTGATTCCGCTGTCACGTTGAAGCGGAAATCTGCCAGCAGGTTGCCGCTGGCGATCGTATAGCGCGCGTTCCACGGATAGCCGACGCTGTCGGTTGGGGTCGCGCCCAAGCCGGAGACGATCGCGTGCTGCGGATTCATGCCGCCCATGACAGCCGCGACCATCGGCGAGCCGTTGACCGCCGCTTCCTGCTCGGAAACCGGCGCGCCCTCAAGCAGATGCGCGATCATCGTCGCCAGCATTTCACAGTGACCGATTTCTTCCGTGGCGGTGTCGAGGAGCATGTCGCGGTACTTCATCGGTCCGCGGCAGTTCCAGCCCTGAAACAGATACGTCATCGTGACGGAGATTTCGCCCCACTGCCCACCGAGGACTTCTTGCAGCTTCTTCGCATACAGGGGATCGGGGCGATCGGGCTTCGCGTTGTATTGAAGCCGCTTGTCGTGGAAGAACATGGTCGCTCCTAGATAATTTACTTTGACATTAAGAAAAATTGTAGAAGCAGACGATTGAAGCAAAAAGTGATCAGACGTGCCGAATCGAGAGTAGAAGGTGTGTCAGGTGAAGCTGGGTCAAGTGGGGAAAGCGCCGTATTCATTCTGTGCGTATCCCTACTTGATCCATGCCGCTGATCAGACTATCGTTACAGGAGAAACTGGCGCGTGAAACGAGGCTCGCTTGAAACGCAACATCGTCGCCAACATTACCGGAAGCCTGTGGGGATTCTTGCTCAGCCTTGCCGCCATTCCGCTGCAAATCCGCCTGCTCGGCGCGGAAGCCTACGGCTTGATCGGCTTCATCACGTCGCTGCAACTGATCCTCGTCGTGCTCGACTTCGGCTTGTCGACGTCCGTCGTCCGCGAGATCGCTGCGGACAACAGCAACACGCGGCAGGCGGGGCGCGAAGTCGCGCAGGTCGGCGCGACGGTCTACTGGGCGGTCGCGCTTATTGTCGGCGCGATCCTTTTCCTCGCCGCCGACCCGATCGCTCGCCGCTGGCTAATTGTCGAAAGTCTTACACCGGAATACACAGCCGCCGCCGTCCGCATCATGGCGGTCTACCTGACCTTCACATGGACGATCGGGCACTACGCCAACGTCCTGTTCGGGCTGAACCGGCTCGACATCGTCAACGGGCTGAAAATCGCGCTGGCAACGCTCTCGCAGGGCGGCGCGATCGTCCTGCTGCTCGTGATTCCCGATCTCCACGCGCTGCTGGCGTGGCTGGCGTTCGCCGCGCTGGTCGGTGCAGCCGTTCACCTGTTCGCAGTGCGTCGCCTATTTCCCGGCTTCAGCGTTCGCCCGTACTGGTCACGCGCCGTCATCCGCCGCATCCGGCGCGTATCGTTCGACATGAACCTCGTCTCAACCGCGTCGGTGATCGTCTCGCAGGCGGACAAGCTGCTCATCAGTCTGCTGCTGCCGCTGAGCCTGCTCGGTTACTACAACGTCGCCACAAAGTTGATGCTCGGCGTCGCGCTGATCCCGTCCGCGATCGCGTCGTCGGCGCTGCCGTCGCTGACCACAAAATATGCCGCCGGACAGATACAGGCGCTCAAATTACAGTACGACCGCATGGCGCAGCTTGTCCTCTATCTGATCGCCGGAGCGACGTTCGGGCTGGTGTTTTTCGGCGGCGACGTCCTGCGCCTGTGGACATCCGACGCGGCGGCTCTGCACGCCGAACGCGCGCTCGGTCTGCTGGTGATCGGCAACATGCTCAACGCGGTCACGCAGATGACCTACGCGCTGATGATCGCCACCGATCACACGCGTGAACTGCGGCGCATCTACGTCAGCGCCGTGCCGGTCTATCTGGCGCTGCTCTATGTACTAACGAACGCTGTGGGAATCGAAGGCGCGGCGCTGGCGTTTGGCGCGTACAGCCTGTACCTGATCGGGACGATGCTGGTTTACGCGCAGCGGCGCGTGTTCGGCGAAAGCGTAGTCGTCTGGCTCAACCGCGCTTTGACGCCGTTCGCGCTGATCGGCGCTGGCGTGTTCGCGGTGTGCCGCGCGGTCGTCGATCTGGCGGGCTGGCGTGACGGCTGGCTGTGGATCGCCGCGCTCGGCGGCGCTGCCTACCTGCTGATCGGTTTCCTGTTCCTGCACGCCGACACGCGCGCGAGCATCATCGACGTGTCGCGGATCGCCTTAATCCGGCTGCGGCGTCATGGGGTTTGATCAACGTCTGGCGCGGCGGCGGAGCAGGGCATAGCGAAGATCATAGTAGGCGAGCTTCAGGCGCATTGGCACGATAACTCGCAGGACGCGGCGCAAGCGGGCAACGTGCAGCTTGTCCTGCTGCTTGATGCCGGTGAACCACCAGCGCATCGCGGCGATCTGCGCTGCTTTGTCGGCGGCGATCGGCGGGGGCGCCGGCAAGTCGTTCAAGTCCTCAAGCCACAGCGTGCCGACAGTGTCCATATGATAGCGTTCCTCGCAAAAGCGGCGCGCGTTCTGGCGGATCGACTCAATCAGTGTTGGGTTATCGATCAAGCGCTCGATGGCGGCGAGCCAGCTTCCCGATTCGTTTGACACCAGCAGCCCGGTTTCGCCATCAACAACGCTTGTGTTGTACAACGGCACGTCGGCGTAAATGCCTGCCGCGCCAGCCGCCGCGTAATCGCGGAACTTGATGTTGGTCTTGCTGTTGTGGAACGCGTCGTCGAGCATCGGCGCGAGCCCGATGGCGTAGCCGAAACGCGTGAAACGTGAGAAGAACGTGGCGTAATCCGCTTCGAACGGCTGGCATGTCACCGAGCGATGTCCGCGCAGATCGGGCGGGTTGTAGCCGAGAAAATGCAGGCGGACGCGGTCGCCGTGCCGTTCCAGCAGCGCGTGTAGATCGGGCTGCATCAGCCGGTAGAGCTTCTCGCCCGACTCGCGCTGCGCCGCGTAGACGATGTGCACCGGATCGAGCGAGAGCGGCGGCAGTTGGGGCGGGACGAGCGACCAGTCGATCGCTGCCCAGCGCAAACGGACGTTGGGGTTGTAGGGGCGAATGAGATCGCGCAGCACCGGCGAATGGACGCGCACCAGATCGGCAGTGCGGAGCATTCGTTCGTACTGCGCCTTCCGTGCCGGATGATTGATGTAGTGATAGGACAGACTGCCTTTTGGCACGCCGAGCAGGTGATCGTCGAGATCGTAGATCATCGGGATGCCGAGGTCGCGCGCGAGGTCGTAGATCGGCTGGTAGATCGGTTCTTGATTGCGGCACAGGACGAGCCGATCGGCTGCGGCGACTTCGGACGGCGTGACCTCGTGCTCCAAGCGGATCACCGCCTCGATGTCGCCGCGGTCGTGCAGCGCTTTGAGCGGTGTCATCACGTTGATGACTGTCGAAGGGGAGATTCCGGGCATGACCGCCAGAACGCGCATAGCTGATTGAGTCCTACGTGGGGTATGATCGCGCTAGCGCAGAATCTTATGGAAGCGGATCGCCCATGTCAACCGATCCACCCATCCGCTTTTCAGTCATCATTCCCACCCGCAATGGCGAGAAGTACATCGGCGCAGCCATCGACAGCGTCCTCTGCCAGACCTATCCCCATTTCCGCGTCTTCATCCTCGAAAGCGGATCGACCGATCGAACGGTCGAGATCGTCAGCCGCTATGTCGATCCGCGCGTCGTCCTGCTAACCATGCCAGAACCGCTCGGCATGATCGACAACTGGCGGCGCATCCTCGACCTTGAGCTTGAGCCGTACATGACGATCCTCGGGCACGACGACCTGTTATACCCCGATTTCCTGTCCGAAATCGTCCGGTTGATTCACGCCGAGCCGGGAGCGTCGCTGTATCACGTCCAGCTAGACTACCTCGACGGCTGCTCAAAGCCGGTCGATCGCGCCGCTACGATCCCCGCTGCCCAACCTGTCGCCTACCGCGAGAGCGCCGACGACTTCCTGCGCGCCGTTCACATGGAAACAGAAGCCGTGTGCGCGACCGGCTACGTCATGCGCTCGGCGGATTACCGGCAGATCGGCGGGATGCCTGCATACCCCAATTACCTGTACGCCGACGTCGAACTGTGGTACAGGCTGGCGGCGCTGGCGTACAAGGTGTGCAGCCCGCGAACCCTCGCCGCGTTTCGCCTGCATGAAACGAACACGCATCGCCTGTCTGATCTTGTGACGTATTACCGCGCCTGCGCCCGCTATCTCGACTTCCTGATGACGACGCCGTATTTCAAGGCATTAGGGGACGGGGCGGCGCGCGCTTACGTCGGCGAACTGTTCTTCCGCAGTCACCGCAACGCGCTTTTGCAGTTGATCCTGAGCGGCGACGCGGCGTTGTGGCGGCAGTACCGCGATCAACGGACGCGGCTGAAAG
>JAEVZT010000289.1 GCA_023392115.1 Chloroflexota bacterium | reverse complement strand
TCGATGATCGCCATGCCGACCGGAACACGCTCAAACAGCACTTCGATGAGCGCGCTTCGCTGCTGACGCGACTCGAGCGACTCATCAGCCTCATCGAAAAACAGCGCGTCAATGTTCATAGCCCTCGTCGTGCCTTTGCCTCACTGTGAGCAATACCCACATCCTTGATCATACTCCAGCAGCGGCAGTATTACGATTCTGTGCCCATCGTTTCGCGAAAAAGGACAGCATTGGCTAGACTTGCCGCCTGACAGACGCGCACGGGGACGAATTGATGATCGATTTTGGACGCGGCATCTGCGGGAGCGCCGAGACAGCCGATACCCGGACTTGGCTCGTGACCAACGGCATCGGCGGCTATGCTTCCGGCACTATTTCCGGCGTCCTCAACAGCCGCTATCACGGGCTGCTGATAGCCGCGCTCAACCCGCCGCTAGGTCGAACCCTGATCCTGACGAAGTTCGAGGAACGCGCCGAATACGCCGGTCACACCTACGACTTGTCGTTCGACATCCGTCTTGGCAAGCTCGACTACGGCGACGCCCACCGCTGTCTTGAGCGCTTTCAACTCGACGGTGCGATTCCGATCTGGGACTTTGCCTGCGCCGATGCCCTGCTCCAGAAGCGGGTATGGATGCAGCATGGAGCGAACACGACCTACATCCGCTACAGGCTGGCTCGCGCTACCCTGCCGCTGACGCTCACGATCAGTGCGATTGCGAATTACCGTGACTCGCATGAGAACACACACAGTCCCGATTGGGATGTGCAGGTAACACCAATTGCACGTGGACTGAAGATGGTTGCCTATGAAGGTGCGGCGCCGCTTTACCTCGTCTGTGACCGTACCGACCCACTCATCGAGCGCGTGTGGCTTGAGGACTATTACCTGCGCGAAGAAGCCGAGCGTGGGCTTGATCACCTCGACGATAACTTGCGTACTGGCACATTCAAGGCGACGCTTCAACCCGGCGAGTCGCTGACGTTCGCCGCGAGCGTGGAGCCAATCGTCGTGCTTGACGGCGATCAATCGTATGCCGCGCGGCGAGCATACGACCGGCAGATCACAGCGCAGAGCGAGTTGGACGACCAGCCCGACTGGATTCGCCGCCTCGCGCTTGCCGCCGATCAGTTCATCGTCCGCCGCGCCCTGCCTGAACACCCCGACGGCTTAACGGTGCTGGCGGGCTACCCGTGGTTCAGCGACTGGGGACGCGACACGATGATCGCCCTGCCCGGCTTGACGATTGCCACCCGGCGTTTCGACGCGGCGGCGAACATCCTGCGCACCTTCGCTCGATTCGCCGATCGTGGCATGCTGCCAAACCGCTTTCCCGATGCCGGCGAACAGCCCGAATACAACACGGTGGACGCCGCTCTGTGGTATTTTCAGGCGGTTTATGAATATGTGACCGCGAGCGGCGACGAAGCTCTCTTGCGCGAACTGTTCCCTGTTCTGCACAGTATCATCGACTGGCATGTGCGCGGCACGCGGTTTAGCATTCACGTCGATCCTGCTGACGGGCTGCTGTACGCCGGTGAAGGCGACGTACAGCTCACATGGATGGACGTCAAAATTCACACACGTTCTCTGCCGGTCGAGCGTCTGGTTGAGTCGAGCGAAACGTTCTGGCTCGCGCCGTTTCTGGCGCTGCTCCAAATATTCGGCGTTCCAACCCCCAACTGGGTTGTCACCCCGCGCACCGGCAAAGCCGTCGAAATCAACTCGCTCTGGTACAACGCGCTGATGCACATGCAGTCCTTCGCCGCGCGCCTCGGCGAGCCGGACAATATCTACGCGCAAATGGCAGAACGTGTTCGCGCTGGATTCCCGCGCTTCTGGAACCCAACGCGCGGCTGCTGCTATGATGTCATCGACACGCCGGATGACGACCCTGATCCGGCGCTGCGACCGAATCAACTCTTTGCCGTCGCCCTGCCCCACAGCCCGCTGTCCGACCCTCAGCGGCGGCAGGTCGTCGACATCTGCGCGCGTGAGCTGCTGACCTCGTTCGGCTTGCGCAGCCTCGCGCCCGACGATCCGGCATATCAGGGACAGTTCAGTGGCAATCTCGTACTGCGCGACTCGTCATATCATCAGGGCACGGTCTGGAGTTGGCTGATCGGCGCGTTCGTCAGCGCCCACCTGCGCGTCTACGGCGACAAAGCCGCCGCACGCTCGTTTCTGCTGCCGTTCAAGCACCACTTGAGCGATCACGGGCTCGGCAGCATCAGCGAGGTATTCGAGGGGACAGCGCCGTTCGCGCCGCGCGGCTGCTTTGCGCAGGCATGGGGCGTTGCCGAAGTCCTGCGCGCATGGTTGCTCACGCAAGAATAGCGTTTGCCCTTCGCCCGCCGCGCTGTAGAGTTTCAGTCGCGTTGTGCTATACTTGGGCAAAAATGAAGTCAGGAAAGAGAGAAGGAGCCACTACATGGACATCAACCAAGCGGCTAAGATGATCGAGTGGCTGGATGAAGAACGCCGTCGTGACAAATCGCTGATTGCGACGCTGCAAGAACGCCTCGCCCAGCAGCAGGAGCTTGTCGATACGCTGCTGCGCCGCGTCAACAGCGTCGAGTCGGATCAAACAATTCTACGTGGGCAGGTGACGACTTCTGCCCACGATGCCGAAATCCTCGAGCAGCTCCGTAAAGAGATGCAGCAGATGATCGAGGGCGTCGAAGCCAAGCGCCTGACCGCCGAACGCGAAGCCGAGCGCCGCAGCGATCTCGGTCGTGAAGCCGTCATGCGCCCAGTGCGCGAGTTGACAGAAAAGCTGTCGCGCCTTGAGCGCCAGACAACCGAGCTGCCCGCGATCAACGTCGAGAAAGACCGGCTGGCAGGCGTTGTCGCCAACTTGCAGCAGCGCGTCGATGACCTGTACAAGCGCCTTGAAGACCCCGATCGCCGCCTCGCCTACCTCGAAGAACAGCGCCGTCAGGACGCGCGCCGCCTGTCAGAACTCGAAAGCGAGCAGCCGGAACTGCGCAAGCAAATCGACAATCTCAAGCCAAAGATCACGCTGCTCGAAGACCTATCGCTTCGCAATGAACGCCGAATTCAGGAGATTCAGACCGGCGACCGCGACCGCCGCGAGCAGATTCAACAGTTCATCGACCAGCAGACCCTGCTTCAGCAGCAGCACGAACAGCAGGTGCAGGATTTGATCAAGCGCTTCGGCGAGCAGGAACAAATCATGCAGCGCAACAGCGAGCGCTTCGAGACGTGGGCAGAAGCACACCGCGAGATGAAGAAGATTATCGGCGACTTTGAGCGTATTGGCGACAGGCTGGAACGGCGCATCAATGAAGTCGCGGAGATGCAGCGGCTGAGCGAGGAGCGTTTCCGTCAGGAGTGGAACGACTGGCGCGGTGATGATCAGAAGCGCTGGAAGCAGTTCACGCTGTCGAACGACGAAGTCTGGCGTTTGCACGATAAGGAATTTGAACGTTTCGTCCAGAAACTCGACGACATTCAGGCGCTGTTCCCGCCGCTTCAGGACAGCATCACTCGCCTGTGGAGTCTCGAACGTGAGCGCGCGCAGCTCTACCGTGAACGTTATCAGGCACTGCTGCTCGCCTATGACACACCGACTGGCGCGGGCAGTGCCAGCGCAGCAGCACCCAAACCCGTCGCGCCGCCAAACGGCAGCAGCACCGTCCCGAATGGGACGACGAACGACGGCAAGACGACCTAGCCGTCGCCGCGACAAATCACGATGCGCGTCATCGGAACTGCCGGGCACGTCGATCACGGCAAGAGCACCCTCGTCAAACGCCTGACAGGGATCGATCCTGATCGTCTCGCCGAGGAAAAAGCGCGCGAGATGACGATCGATCTCGGCTTCGCGTGGCTCACGCTGCCTGATGGCGAAAGCGTGGGCATCGTCGACGTGCCCGGGCACCGCGACTTTATCGAAAACATGCTGGCAGGTGTCGGCGGCATTGACGCCGTTCTGCTCGTCATCGCCGCCGATGAAGGCATCATGCCGCAGACGCGCGAGCATCTCGCCATCCTCGACCTGCTCGGCATCGATCGCGGCTTAATCGTCCTGACCAAGATCGACGTCATCGACGATCCGGACTGGATCGAACTCGTCACAGCAGAAATCGTCGAAACGGTCATAGGCACGTCGCTCGAAGGCGCCGATATCATCCCCGTTTCCGCCTACACCGGTGAAGGCATTCCCGGCTTTCTCGAGCGCCTTGGCGCGCTGCTGGCAGATATGCCACGCCGTCCCGATCTGCGCCAGCCGCGCCTGCCGATCGACCGCGTCTTTTCGATCACCGGCTTCGGCACGGTCGTCACCGGCACGCTCGCCGGAGGCTCGCTCCGTGTCGGCGACGAAGTCGACTTACAGCCGGCAGGCTTGCGGGGACGCATTCGCGGCTTGCAGAGTCACAAGCAGTCAGTTGATTCCGCCGCGCCCGGAAGCCGCGTTGCCGTCAACGTTGCCGGCATCGACCGCCACGCGATCGCGCGCGGTCACGTGCTCACATATCCCGGGCTGGTACGCCCGACAACATTAGTCGATCTGCGTTTCCGCCACCTGCCCGACAT
>JAEVZT010000239.1 GCA_023392115.1 Chloroflexota bacterium | reverse complement strand
GTCGAGGGCAAAGCGGTCACGCCGATCCCTGATACCGAGTCGCCGCAGCCGCCGCAGACGATCGGCGCGGCGGAAGCCATGCCGCCTCAGCGGGGCGACGAGGAAATCAAGCCGGATAAGGAAGAATCCGACCGGATGCTCGAAGACGCGGATATCACCACCGAGCAGATGGATAAAGCCAACGATCCGCGTTTCGATGCTGTCAACCAGTCGAAGGGCGAAGCCGACACCTATGCCGACACAGCGCCCGCCGAGTACCGCCAGCGCGAAACCGACATCCTCGATCAGGCGTCGACACAGGCAACGGACGCCGCCGGTCGCGGCTTGGACGCGATGGGCGAAGCGCGCGACTCAGCAGATTCGCAGGTCGGCGGCGATCAGCAGACGGCGAAGACCAAAGACGAACTGCGGCGGCAAGAAGTCACCGACCACATCGAGGGCATCTACAAACGCACCAAAGAGCGCGTCGACGAGAAATTGAAGAACCTCGAAACCGAGGTCTTTGGCGTTTTCGACACCGGCGTTGAGACGGCGATCAACGCCATGCGCGACTACGTCGAGTCGCGCTTCGACGACCGCTACAGCGGCGTTCGCGGCAAAGCGCGCTGGCTCAAGGACAAGATTCTGCCCCTGCCCGACTTCGCCAAGGCATGGTTCACGCAAGCGCACGATCGCTTCAAGAACGATCTCGACGCGCTGGTCGTGCGCGTCGCCAACCTCGTCGAACAGCGTCTGCAGGAAGCAAAGGACGAGATCGACGCCGGGCAGCGCGAGATCAAAGAGTACGTCGACGGCTTGGAAGGCGACCTGAAAGAGGTCGGACAAGCCGCCGCCAACGAGATCAACAGCAGGTTTGATGACCTGCGTAAAAGCGTCGACGACAAGCGCGCCGGACTCGCCGAGCAGCTCGCACAGCGTTACAAAGCCGCCACCGAGCGCGGCGCGAAGGTGCTGCAAGAACTCAAGGACGCGCACAAGAGCCTGCTCGAACGCCTGCGCGACGCCATCATGGAGGTCGTCCGCATCCTGCGCGAGTTTAAAGACCGCGTCATGTCGATGCTCCGGAAGGGTCTGGACACGATCCGCCGCATTGTCGCCGACCCGATCGGCTTCCTCAAGAACATCCTCGCCGCCGTCATGCAGGGGCTGCGCCAGTTCGTCGCGAACATCTGGACGCACCTCAAAAACGGCTTCATGGGCTGGCTGTTCGGCTCGCTGGCGAGCGCCGGAATCCAGATGCCGCGCGAATTCACCATCGGTGCGATCTTCGGCGTCATCCTGCAAATCCTCGGCTTGACCTACGACCGCATCCGCGCCAAAGCCGTCCGCCTGATCGGCGAGCGCAATGTCGCCATCATCGAGCATGTCGCCGGCTTCCTGCGGACGCTGTTCACGCGGGGACCGGCGGCGCTGTGGGAAGAACTCAAGGAGTTCGCCGGCAACCTGTACGACACTGTGATCAGCGCCATTCAGCAGTGGGTGATCACGACGATCATCCGCGCGGCGGTCACCAAGCTCGTGACGATGTTCAATCCGGTCGGCGCGATCATTCAGGCGATCATCACAATTTACAACGTCGTCATGTTCTTCATCGAGCGCATTAACCAGATCATCGAGTTCGTCAGCGCCGTGATCGACTCGGTCGACAATATCGTCAAGGGCAACATCAGCGCGGCGGCAAACTTCATCGAGCTGGCGCTCGCGCGGACGATCCCGATCATCATCAGCTTCCTTGCCCGCCTGATCGGGCTCGGCGGCATTACGCAGAAAATCCGCGAGATCATCAGCAGCATTCAGGCACGGGTCGACCGGGCGCTCGACATGCTGATCGCCAAGGTCGTTAAGGCAGCAAAGGGACTGATCGGCAGGGTGACGGGAAAGAACAAAGAATCGGATGTGCGCGGAGAGCCGAAGACGCTTGCACGGGAGAAACTACGGGAAGAATTACAAGGCACACATTCACGCGCCGAGGTTGTCGAGATTGCGGCACGTGTTGCCCGACTTCTGAGAGAGCAGGGAGTCAAGCGAATTGTCGTGGGCGAAGAGGATGCAAAAGGTAACTTCGCTGTCCTTGTCGAAGCCAGCCCGCTTACCCCGGAAGTGCTTTTGAGCATTCAACCAACAACTCGCCTCGATGTAAATCTTGCCGCTACTCTAGAATTCGCTGAACCGCAGACATTCACACCACAGGTACCCTTCCGCGAGGTTCAGGCACTTCAGCCGAAGATCCTGAAGAGCGGAGCACTGGGTCAACGTCGAGAACGCCGTCTGTTGGAAGACCCCAGTTCTCCCGGCAAATTCGTGCAGGTGAGCGATGATGACCCCGGCATCGCCGTCATTCGTCCCGAACCGCTGGAACAAACCGCAACAGAAGCTGAACGTCGTCAGCCCGTGGCTGCGAGCACGATTCAGGTATTAGGTTATAACGTTGGCGCTACAGGAGCAGGCACGGAAAACGTGACACACGCCGAAGTACAATTCATAAGTTGGTTCAAAGCGAAATTCACAAAAGCTCAAATTCGAACACTGCGTAAGCTCACTATAAATATCAGCGAAAGCCCTTGCTCGTCGTGTGCACACGACCTATGTGGCTTTGTCGGCGACCTTGAGCTTATCTTGTCCGGAGAGAGCGCGCGTACGAAACAGCCGCTTCCCGAAATTACACTTCTATACGTTGAA
>JAEVZT010000136.1 GCA_023392115.1 Chloroflexota bacterium | reverse complement strand
TTGAAAGTCCAGCTCGCGCGGATGGCGAGTGAGGGGATCGAGGCGAGCTGGAGCGTGCTGCCTAACGCGCGGATCGTCCACGTCGATCCGGTCATTCACATCATGCACCTGCCGGAGCAACCCGAGGATTACGCCGTCGCCGAGGGGCACAGGCTGGCGCAGTTTCAGGGATGGGATTTACTGTCAGGGCGCATCTGGTCCCAGATCGGCGGCGATCCGCGCTATCTGGACATTATTGGCTTGAATTTCTATCGCAACAACGAGTGGTTTCACGACGGCGAGACGATTGAGCGCGGAACGCCTTATTACCGCCCGTTCCGCGAGATCGCGCGCGAGGTATATATCCGCTACGGGCGCCCGATATTCGTCGCCGAAACCGGCGCGGAGGACGACATGCGCCCACAGTGGCTGCGCTACATGGTGGGAGAGTCGATAGCGCTGTTCAACGAGGGCATCCGGCTTGAGGGATTGTGCCTGTACCCGATCCTGAATCATCCCGGCTGGGATGACGACAGGCACTGTCACAACGGTTTGTGGGATTATGCCGACGAGAACGGCGATCGCCCGATCTGCCAGCCGTTCGCCGAGGAACTGCGCCGCCAGCAGCAGTTGGTGGCAGAGGCGATGGAGCACCATGCCTCGAAAATAGAAGCCAATGGGCGCGTCACCATCGCCAGCGGTGACAAGCAGCCGCAGAAAGGCGTCGGTGATGCGCCCATTTAGTCCCTACGCCCCGAACGAGGGCGTCAGCCTACCTGTCCCACAGGCGGGCGAGGAACTTCATCTTCTCGACCGTCTGAAAACTGGCGCCGCCCTCATGGTCGTTGTACGTCCAGACGCTGATATCTTTCGCCCCGCCATAGTAATTGTAGGCGGCAAAGACCGTACGCGGCGGGCAGGTCATGTCCATTAGCGCGACCGAGAACAGCGCCGGACTGCTCGCCCGCACGGCGAAGCTCATGCCGTCGAAATACGACAGCGTGTTGAACACCCTGTCCACCTTGTCGCGGTGCGTCTTGCAGTAGCGAACGATCTCGTGATACGGGTCTTTGTCGGTGATCTCGGTCGCTGCGCGGAAGTTGCACAGGAACGGGACATCCGGCAGCGCCGCAGACACCGTCGGATCGAGTCCGGCAGCGGCGATCGTGATCCCGCCGCCCTGACTGCCCCCTGATACGGCGATCCGCGCCGGATCGACCGCCGGATGTGCGCGTGCCGCTTCGATCGCCCGTACGGCGTCGTTGAAAACGCGCCGGTAATAATACTTCCGCGGGTCGAGGACGCCGCGCGTCATGAAGCCGGGAACGTGGGGGTTAGCGTCCGCGGGTTCAGGATCGGGCGTATCGCCTTGAAGCCAGTTGCTCCCTTGACCGCGCGTATCCATGATCAGGTGAGCGTAACCAACGTTGCTCCACAGCAGCCAGTCAATTGGCTGCCCCCGTCCGCCGCCATAACCGATGTACTGAACGACGCACGGCAGCGGCGCGCTGCGTTCGCGTGGCAGTTGCAGCCACGCCTTGATCGGCTGCCCGCCAAAGCCGTTGAACGTCACGTCGAATGTGTCGACGAGCGTCAGCCCGGTATCGACAAGTTCAAAACGCGCGTCAAGCGGAAATTCACGCGCTTCGGCAAGCGTTTCCGCCCAGAAGGCGTCGAAGTCCTCCGGCTCGTCGCGCGGCGGAAGGTAGGTTCGTAACTGTTCCAGCGGTAGATCGAAGAATGCCATAAACGCATGTGTCCTTGAGCAATGTTCACACGAAATCCACAGTTGACAGTGGGCAGTTCACAGCAAGAACGCTGTTTCTTTCACTGTGAACCGTAAACTTTCTACACACGATCTCAGCCGCCCTTGACCGACCCCGCCATCAAGCCGCGCACGAAGTAACGCTGGAGGGCGAAAAACACGAGCAGCGGCACGATAATCGACACAAAGGCGCTGCTGGTCAGCATTTCCCAGTTTTCGGCGCGCGAGCCGATCAACTCGCGAAGCTTCGACGTGAGCACGATTTGATCCGGCGTTTTCGCCAGAAAGACCAGCGCGACGAGCAGGTCATTCCACACCCACAGGAATTGAAGGATGGCGAACGACGCCAGCGCCGGAACCGACAGCGGGATCACCAGCCGCATGAAAATCTGGAAGTGGGTCGCGCCGTCGATTTTCGCCGACTCAATGATTTCGCGCGGCAGGCTGCCGATGTAGTTGCGCAGCAGGTAGATCGCCAGCGGCAGACCAAAACCGGTGTGCGCCAGCCAGATGCCGGGATACCCGTTCGGAATTCCGATGTTGTTGTAAATCCGCAGCAGCGGGATCAACGCCATTTGCAGCGGAATGACGATCAACGCGACGACGACGTAGAACAGGACGCGCCGTCCGGGGAATTCCATCCACGAGAAGGCGTAGGCGGCAAACGCGGCGATCGCGATCGGCAGGAACGTGCCGGGAATGACAACCGTCAGCGTGTTCAGGAACGACTGGTCGACGCCTTCGGCTTCAAAGACCGCGAAATAGTTATTGAGCGAAAAATTCGGCGGGCTGATGGCGGCGTAGAAAAGGCGCTGCCCGCGTTCAAATTCAAACGGCTGCGGCGCGCTGAATTCGTAGCTGCCGTCTTCGTAGAGGACGAACGTGCTGCCGTCTTCGAGCGTCACGACTTCACCCGCTTCGTAGTCGCGGATGCCGCGCTGCTCGTTCGCGGCGTACTCGACCGTGCCGCTGCTAGGAAGGAAGCCCGCGCCGTACGTCTGGATGCGCTGAATCGAGCTTTCGGGCAAGAGGTTGCCGGTAATGACGTAGCGCCCGTCGATTTCCTCCTGCGCCTCTGCCGACGCCGTACGTCCCTGCTGGAAAACCGTCGTCGTTTGCAGCGCCGTCCACCAGCCGGTCGTCGCAAGCTGATCGGGGTGGCGCAGCGAGCTGATGAAGATGCCGAGCGTCGGCACTGTCCAAAGGATGACGATCGCGAGCAGCGCCGCGCGCGCGAGGATGCCGCCGATGGTCAGGTTGATCAAGGGCAGTCGCATGTTCATCGGTTAGCCTCCTCCTGCCGGAAGTTGCGGATATTCCAGATCATGATTGGGATGACCGCCACCATGATGACGACGGCGAGCATACTGCCGCGCCCATAATCGCCGCCGCCTCTAAACATCCAGTCATACATCATGTTCGCCAGCACTTCGGTATCCCATTGACCGTTGGTCATCGCCAGTACGATGTCGAACACCTTGAGCACGACGATCGTGATGGTTGTCCAGACGACGAGGATTGTCCCCATGACCTGCGGGATCATGATTTGGAAGAAGACCTGTAACTCGCTCGCCCCGTCAATCCGCGCCGCTTCAAGAATCTCGTCAGGGACGCCGCGCAGCGCTGCAGACAGCAGCACCATCGCAAAGCCGGTTTCAATCCAGACGAGAATCGCCATCAGGAAGAAGTTGTTCCAGAACGGGATCGTCAGCCATGCCTGCGGCGCACCGCCGAGCGCGACGACGATCGCGTTCACAAGCCCGATCTGGTCAATGCCTGCCGGACGGTAATCGTACATGAAGCGCCAGATAACGCTCGCGCCGACGAACGAGATCGCCATCGGCATGAAGATCATCGATTTGGCGAACGATCCCCAGCGGACACGATCCGCCAGCACGGCGATCACCAGCCCGAAGATCGTGCTCAGGGTCGGCACGACGATCAACCATTGCAAGTTGTTGCCGATCGACTGTCGAAATTCGGGGTCATTGATCGCCCACTGGTAATTTCGCAGCCCGACAAATGTCGTGCCGCTCGCGTTAAAGAAGCTCAAGAACACCGTTTGAATGGCGGGGTAAACGAGGAAAAGCCCGAGCAGAAACAGGGCAGGACCGACGAACAGCCATGGGCGTATCCGTTCGCGCAGATGGGTGTGACTCCTGACGATTGTCCCCTCCGGCGTCACCGTATCCGCCAGCGTCTTGTCAAGCAGCCAATTGACGCCGTAAAAATAGATCATCAGCGCGCCAACGCCCACGATAATACCTAGAAGTGCGTTTGCGATTTGCTCCATGAAGGCAAGTCCCCCGAAGGTACAACAACCGGGGTGACGGACTCGTCACCCCGGAGAAGAACGTATTCACCTGCGTGCCGGAAAGCTAATCTTCCTTGATGGCATCCCAGCTGGCTTGAATTGCATCGGCAGCTTCCTGCGCGCTCGCGCCGCTGACGAAGTCAACCATGCCCGTCCAGAATGCGCCAGCGCCGATCGCGCCCGGCATCAGGTCGGAGGCGTCGAAGCGGAACGTCGTCGCGTTGAGCAGAATTTCGCCCTGACCGCGCAGCACGTCATTGGCGTAAGCGTCAAGGTTGACGCCGCTGTGCGGGCTGAGCATGCCTGCCTGCGCCATCCAGATTTCGTTTGCAAGCGGGGTCGCCAGATAGTCCATCAACACGCGGGTCGCTTCACTGTCCTGCGTGATCGTGAAGACCGTGCCGGCACCGAGGACCGGGCTGCCGAGGTCTTCCGACTCATACGCCGGGAAGTAGAAGAAGTCCGCATCCACGCCCAGTTCCACATCTTCGGGGAAGAATGTGGAGATGAAGCTCGCCTGACGGTGCATAAAGCACTGCGGCGGCACCGTGAACAGACCCTGCGGGGAATCGCGGAAGTCGGTCGACGCAACGGCAACCGCGCCGCCGTTCACCCACGCGTCGTTCTTGGCAAACTGACCGAAAATCTCGATCGCGTTGACAACTGCCGGGTCATTAAAGGGAATTTCGTTCGCCACCCACTGGTCATAGACTTCCGGCGGCTGCGTGCGCAGCATGAGGTCTTCGACCCAGTCGGTCGCGGGCCAGCCGGTCGCGTCACCGCTGCCGATGCCGATGCACCACGGCGTGTTGCCGTCGGCGACCATCTGCTCGGAGAGGGTGATCAGCTCTTCCATCGTCGTCGGGACTTCGTAACCGTTGTCTTCAAAGTTTTCCGGCGAGTACCAAACCAGACTCTTCAGGTCGACCTTGTAGAAGAAACCGAAGTACTGGTCTTCGCCGTTCTCGTCGGCATACGTGCCGAGGTCAACCCACGACTGCCCTGCCGCGTAGTCGTTGAGAACGACATCACGCAGTTCGTCGCTCAGGGGTACAAGACCACCGCGCGACGCGGCATCGGCTGCCAGACCGGGCTGCGGGAAAATGGCGATGTTCGGCGGGCTGCCGGCTTCGATGTCGATGATGATCTGCTGCTCGAAGCTGTCCGAACCGGCATTGTTGATCGTCACGCCGGTGGCGTCGACGAAGTATGCGAGGACGCTTTCCCAGAGTTCTTGGTCAGGACCGAGCCACGGCCCAAAGATGCTGATCGTTTCGCCGCTCAGGTCGATGTCGCGGAACTGGTCGAGGTTCTCCCAGTGGAACGGACCCTCGCCGATCGGGAACACGAGGTCATCCTGCGCCATGACAGGCGCGCTCAGAGCGACTGTCAAGAGCAGCACGAGGAACAACGGTAGTGATCTCTTAAGCATGCTTGACTCCTTAATGAATCGGCAAAACATGGCACAAACGGCGGCTTCGACGCCGTGCATATCAAGGGACGCGCCGGATGACACTTCCCCGAACAGCCAAATTGGACGTGCCTTTATTACAACTCTATAGTGGGCGGCTCCAGTAAAGCGCGCGAGGTAACAATAAGGCGGCTTGCGGCAACAGCCGCAAACTTCGTTTCGAGCTTAGACTCATTATAGTGCTGGCAAAATCATGCGGTCAAACATTTTGTGCAAACTACCGGGAGCGCTCCCAGAAATTGTGCAATAACGCCGATTGCTCACGGGAAAATCGTCCAATGACCGGCAAAAGCGAGGACGACAAAGCAGTAAATCACGACCATCACCAATCCGTCGATGCGGTCGAGAACGCCGCCATGCCCGGGAATGACGTTCAGCCAGCGGATGTACGAGTCCTTGACCCCGTACATGCGTTTGACGAGCGATTCAAGCAGGTCGCCGGCGAGGTCGGCGAACGGCGTGCCGAGCGCGAGGATCAACGTGACCGGCGTCAAGGCGTTTGCAGCAATCAGCAGCGAAATCGAGATCGCGATCGCGGCGAGCGCCCCGGTGATCGCCCCTTCGACGGTTTTGCCGGGTGAAATGCGCGGCGCGAGCCGGTGGCGTCCGTAGGTGCGCCCGCCAATGTATGAGAACGTGTCCATGCTCCACGTTCCGGCAAAGACCAGCAGCCACAGCAGTATCCCGGCGGGGTGGCTGCGCAGGATCAGCGCCATCCCCGTGACGAGCGCCATGTAGAGCGTGAAACCGACGACGACCAGCGCGTCGCGCAGGCGGTGCTCGTGATCAGTCAACAGCCACTCGACTGCGAACAGCAGTACTGAACCACCGACCATGGTGAGCAGCCACGGCACCAGCGCGCCCGCGTAAAGCGCAAGCCCGCCGCCGATCACGATCAGCAGACTGAGCACGACGCCGGGACGATAGCGTTTTCCGGTGACGATTAAATTGAGTTCAAGTGCGGCGATGCCGATCACCAGCAGCGCCATGACGGCGAAGGCGATCCCGCCGAGGTAGAGGATGATTAGCGACAGCGGCAGCAGGATCAGCCCGGTGCCAATTCGGGTCATCAGGTTATTCGACCGGGGGCGCGTGGTCGGGGTCGCGGCGTCGTTCGGCTGCACGTTGACGCGGGTAGATGAATTAGGCATTGGACGGTCCAACTGTGGATCAGACAACCGAACGCTCCAGAAATCGTTGCAGCTATTCTACTCTACCTGCCTGCGCAAACAAACGGGGGGTTTTGTTATGCAGGTAGAGTGAACAACAATTGTCGCAGCGTAAAACAAAAATTAAACCGAAACGTTGTCTTTTTATAACTACCCCCTCTATTATTTATTTTTTTCCGTTTACGATCTTCAAACTTTACCTTAATTCTCCCTGATTTATAAAAAGTGTAAAATCAATTCGGTAGTGATTTCATTGATGTACATGGGTCACTCAACATTTTGACAATTCTATCTTGATTAAATTCCAGCACCTCATCAACTCTTCCTCAACGGACTCGTGTGGTGCGTCATCGAGATAGACCATAGTGGAGAGTTGAGATGAGAAGAAGCTCACTGACGCTCGTAAGATTCGCAGGAATCTTCAGCATCCTAGCCCTATTACTCGTCACCCGCGTTCAGGCTAGCGTAAGCCCGGCAAACGCCAATGCGTCGCCAGCCGCCCGCACCATCCTCGAGTACTTCCACAGCCTGCCGTCGCGCAGCGACAACCGCGTCGTCAGCGGGCAGTTCGGAAGCTACGGTGACGGAACTTCATATAATACTGCGCTCCAACAGGTGCAGCGGGTATACGACCTGTCCGGTCAATACCCGGCAATCACCGGCATGGACTGCGCGACGCCCGCCGGCATGAACGAAGTCGTGCGCTACATGACGGACATGTGGAACGCAGGCAGCCTTGTCACGCTCTCGTGCCACTTCCGCAACCCGTGGACGGGCGGCTCGTCGACCGACACGGCAAATCCCGACACGCCCGACCAGTGGGATCGGCGCAATGTTCGCGACCTGATCACCCCCGGCAAACCGGGTCATTCGAGTTGGATTCGAATGCTCGACGACCTCGCGGTTCACCTGCAAACGCTCGAAAACCGGGGCGTCGTCGTCATGTTCCGCCCGCTGCATGAGCTGAACGGCACATGGTTCTGGTGGGGCGGTCAAACGCCTGACGATTTCCGTGCGTTCTGGCGCCACATGTTCGACTACTTCACCCGCGTTAAGGGGTTGGACAATCTGCTCTGGGTGTACTCACCGAACACGGGCGCGGGCGTGATGAACAACTACCCCGGCAATGATGTCGTCGACTTCGTCGGTCTCGACGAGTACATGAAGGTCAACGAAGACCCGATGGAGATCAACGGCTACGGCGAATACGACGCATTGGTCGCGACTGGCAAGCCGGTCGGCTTGTTCGAGTTCGGACCGATCCCCGCCTCTGGCGAAGGTTGGAACACAACCAGCTATGACTGGGGCAAATTCATCCGCGACATCCGCAGCCGCTACCCGCGCCTTGTGCTGTTTCAGGCGTGGGAATACGTCTGGCAGATCGGCTATGATCGCTATCGCGGTCAGAGCACGCTCATGAATGACTCGTGGGTCGTCACGCGCGCGGAACTTCCGCGCTGGAGTGACGGCATCGTCGTCCCACCGGCAACGACGGCAGCGCCAACCTCGACGACCCGCCCGACGAACACGCCGACGCGTGTCCCAACGACCGCCGTCCCGCCGACGAATACATCGCCAACCACCGTCCCGCCAACGAACAGTCCGCCGACGCAGAATCCCGGCGACGTGTCCGAGCCGATCGGCAGCGGTCGCGTGACGCAGGGCTTGCAGGCGCTCTATACGTTCATGGAAGGCAGCGGTTCGACAGTTCGTGACGTTGCCGGCACAGGCTCGCCGATCAACCTGACGATCAGCCAGCCGTCGAGCGTTCGCTGGCTCTCGGGCGGCGGCTTGCAGATCAACAACCTGACGCTGATCACCTCCGGCGGCGCGCCTGCCCGCCTGATCGACGCGGCGATGGCGAGCAACGAACTGACGATCGAGGCGTGGGTCAAGCCCGCCAACACGACGCAAACCGGTTCTGCCCGCATCGTCAGCATGTCCAACAGCACCACCGGACGCAACCTGACCCTCGGTCAGCTCGGCAACCACTACGAAGGGCGCATCCGCACCAGCGGCAGCACCGACAGCAACGCCTCGCCCGCCGTCCTCTCGACCGCCAACTCGGCGCGCACCGAACTAACGCACCTGCTCGTCACCCGCGACGCGGCTGGCAATGCCCGCTTCTACGTCAACGGCGTTCAGCAGGCGACCGCCTCGCTCGGCGGCAACTTCGGCAACTGGAACCGCTACCTGTGGTTCAACCTCGGTAACGAACTGACCGGCGACCGCCAGTGGCTCGGCGAGATGCATCTCGTCGCCGTCTACACGCGCGCCCTTACGGCAAACGAAGTCGCCCAGAACTTCGCCGCCGGCGCTCGCGGCACCAACGCGCCGACCCAGCCGACATCCGTCCCGCCGACCAGCGTCCCGACAACTGTCGTGCCGCCGACCTCCACCGTTCGTCCAACCAATACGCCGACGACCGTCCCGACAACGGCTGTCCCGCCGACAGTGGTCGTACCTACGACCGTCCCGCCCACGAATATTCCG
>JAEVZT010000131.1 GCA_023392115.1 Chloroflexota bacterium | reverse complement strand
CGGGATATGCACCAGCGGAACGCCGCTGTCGAAGACCAGTCGCGCCGCCGTGACATCCTGCTTAAGGTTAAACTCGTCGGTATGCTGCCAGTGCAGCGCATGGCCGCCCAGCCAAACGACGACGATTTTCTCGATAATGCGCGGCTCGATCAGGATCGCCGACGCGATATTCGTGATCGCCGCGACCGCAAGGACGTACAACGGTTGATCCTCGCTCGCCGCCATCGCTCGCGCGATCAAGTCGTCGACGGCAGGGCTGCGGCGCGGCTCATCCCGGCTGACGAGAAACCCTCGCGCCCCCTTGTAGGCAAAACCATCCGGCGATCGCCCCAGCTTGTCGAGCAGCCGCACGATCTCGTCGTAGCTCTTTTCCATGCCATCCGCCGGATCGGTAGAGCGGCTGTTGCGGAACGGCGCGGCGTAAACGGCTTCGAGGTTCAGGCGCTCCGGCGACAGCAGCGCGTAGACCAGCGCGAACTGGTCATCGATCTCGTTGTAGGTATCCGTGTCGAGGACAGCGCGAACCACGCCTGACGGCGGCTGAAGTCGCGCAAGCCGGTCACGCTCGGCGATGATCGGAAACGAAGTCACTGGATCGCCTCCCCTCACGCGGGCATCGTGCCGGGCAGCAGCCGGTACGGCACAAAGCGATCGGCAGCATGCCACCAACGGAACGGTTCAGCGTAGCGCGCCCAGCACGCCAAGCCGTGGAACTCGTCCATGACGCGTGCCAGCCGGTAGAAGCCGTATTGATCCATCGGCTCTTGCAGCTCGTGCGCGTCGTAGTCGGGACCCGGTAGATACTGGCTGCGGTGGTTCATCACCATCTTGATCTTTTCGTCCCAGACATCCGTCACATCGACGTATTCCTCAGGCACGAAACTAATGCCGTTGGCGGTCGTCATGAAGGCGACCGGCACACGCTTGCGCAGCGGCTCACCTTGCAGCGCCGGCGGAGGCGCCCACGCCATTTGCACGGTTGCCGTCACGAGGCGGCTGGTGTAACTGTGATCAGAGTGATAGTCATCGGGCTGGTGGGTAATGATCAAATCGGGTGACACGTCCATCATCAGTTGAATGAACTTGTGCCGCGTGGGAATGTCGTCGACAAGCGTGCCGTCGGGAATGCCGAGCCAGCGCAGTTTCGCGCCGATCACGCGCGCCGATGCTTCAGCTTCGGCGCGGCGCCGCGCCGCTACCGCATCCGGATCGCCGCCCGGATGCGCGCGCCCGTCGGTCACGATGCACATCGTCACGTTATCGCCGCGCTGGGCACACAGCGCCAGCGTGCCGCCGCAGCAAATGTCGAGATCGTCGGGATGCGCGCCAATTGCCAGAACGTTCACAGTGTCAAGCCTCCATAGATGAGCAGTTCCACGACGTTACTACGCCGGGAATGGGATGAACAGCACAGACGCAGCCGCCTTCGGTTATACCTTTAGCGAAAGTTTTTGCAGTTCTTGCTCTAAGTCGCGGCGATCTTTCCACCGTATGTCAGGGTCGGGCACGGGGATCGAGTCGATCAACAGCCTCGTATACGGGTGCTGCGGGTTGTTGATCACCTCGCGCGTATTCCCCTGCTCGACGATTTCGCCTCGAAACAGGATGATGATCTCGTCGCACACGTCATATGCCGTCGACAGGTCGTGCGTGATGTAGAGGAACGAGATGCGGTACTCCTCTTTCAGCCGCAGCATGATTTCGAGGATTTTTGCCCGGCGCGATGCGTCGACCATCGACACCGGCTCGTCGGCGACAATGATCTTCGGTTTGAGCAGGAACGCGCGCGCCGTGATCAATCGCTGACGCTGTCCGCCGCTGAGTTCGTGCGGATACTTGCCGAGCGTTTCCGCTGGATCAAGCCCGACCACCGCCAGCGCTTCTTCGACCATCTGCCGCGCGTCAGCACGGTTTCGCGCGAGTTTGAACTTCTTGATGATCTGGTTGAAAACGCGGTCGACTTTGTAGAACGGGTTGTAGGCGGCATACGGGTCTTGCAGGATCGCCTGCACCTCGCGGCGGTAGGTCGCGTAACTTGCGCGTGACAGCGCCGCCAAGTTCTCGCCTTTGTATAGAATTTCGCCGGAGTCGGGCGTCAGGAAACCAAGCACCATGCGCGCGACAGTCGTCTTGCCGCTGCCGCTTTCACCGGCAATCGCGATCATGCGCGGCGAGTCGGCTGGCAAGGTGAGCGAGAAGTCTTTCACGGCGACAACCGGCGGCGGCTGCATGAACCCTCCGCCAAAGCTCTTGCGAATGTGCTTGATTTCAAGAAGTGGTGCCTGCATTTGCATTCCTCTTGGCAACAGCTAGACGGCAGCGAAGTGTCCCGGCGCGACCTCACGAAGCAGCGGAATATCATCAGGATCCGCTTCTAAAGAGTCCGACGGCACTGTGTTACCGCGCCCCGCTTCGACAGCAGCTTTGACGCGTTCCGCCAGCGTGGTACGTTCTTTGATCGAAGGGATCGACGCGATCAGGCGCTGCGTATACGCATGATGCGGCGTCCGAAAGATGGCGCGCACCGGTCCCAACTCGACGAGCTTGCCGCGGTACATAATCCCAAGCCGGTCGACCATCTGCGCCTGAAGCCCCATATCGTGCCCGATCAGGATCACGGCAGCGCCCAATCGCTGCTGCACGTCCTTGAGCGTTTCGGCGACAATCCGCTGCACGACGACGTCGAGGGCGCTTGTCGGTTCATCGGCAATGATCAGCTTGGGGCTGAGCACAATCGCCATCGCGATACAGACGCGCTGTTTCATGCCGCCGCTCAGTTCATGCGGAAACATGTCGATCGTGCTGTCAGGAAGCCCCACGCTGCGCAGGAGTTCGAGGATACGCGGGCGCATGTCACCGCGTGCCGGTGCCAGCTCGTGCGCCTCGATAGTGTCCTGAATCTGCTCCCGAATCCGCGTAACCGGGTTGAGCGAATTCATCGCACCCTGCGGGATCATGGCGACTTGACTCCAGCGCGCCTGTCGCATCTCCTCGTCGGAAAGCTGCAGCAGGTCGACACCGTCAAGCAGGATGCGCCCGTCCTCAATCACTGCCGACGACCCGAGCAGACGCAGTATGGCATTGGCTGTCGTCGTCTTGCCACTCCCTGATTCGCCGACTAAACCGAACGTTTCACCGGGGCGCAGGGTGAAACTGACGCCGTCGACTGCATAGAGTGGTCCGCGGGGCGTCCGGTAGGAAACGCGCAAGTCTTGAACTTCAAGCAGCGGCGTGTCACGCATAATTCATCCTCAGTCCTCCAAACCTCAGCTCTTGACCGAGCGCAGGCGCGGGTTGGCAATTTCGTCGAGCGACAGGCTGATCAGGAACAGCCCGATGAACAGTGTCGCAAGGATCAACGTCGGCGGCAGCCACCACCACCACAGCCCGCGATAGAGTGCCGCGTACTGGAACGAGTTGTGCAGCATCAGCCCGAGCGTCGGCGGATCAAGCGGTCCCAGTCCGAGCAGCTGCAAACCAACCGCCGCCAGAATGCCACCGGAGATCGATCCGACCAGACCCGCGATAATGTACGGGAGCAAATTGGGCATCAGCTCGGTGAGCAGGATTTCCCAGTCGTTCGAGCCTGACAGCTTCGCCATCTCGACGTACTGCCGCTCGCGCAGACTCAAGGTTTGGCTGCGGATGGTGCGTGCCGTCCAAGGCCAAGAGAAGATGGCGATAATGAGCGCCATCGTGCTGACGTCTGTCGCGATGTAAGCGGCAATGACGACCATAATCAGCAGCGTGGGAATCGCCAGCAAAACGTCGGCGACAGTACGGATGATCGTGTCAATCGGTCCCCGGTAGTAGCCCGTGACCAGCCCGAGAATCACGCCGATCACCGTGCCGACACCGCCCGCGACCAGACCGATAGTCAGGGTTGGCGCCATCGCATAGACGATCATCGTCAAGATGTCGCGTCCCGCGCTCTCTGTGCCGAGCGGATTTTCGGCAGAGGGCGGCTTCGAGTAAGGACCTGACCCGAGTCGAAGCCCGCTCCTGTCAACGAAGGCGGGACCAAGG
>JAEVZT010000086.1 GCA_023392115.1 Chloroflexota bacterium | reverse complement strand
CTTTCTAAACGCGCTGTTCGGCGGCATTATCACGGGCATTGGTTCAGGGATGATCCTGTCGGCGGGCGGGACGCTCGGCGGCACGTCGACGCTGGGACGCATCTTGCAGCAGCGCAGCGGCATTCCGCTGAGCACGAGCACCCTTTACACCGATGGCATCGTCGTCGGCGTAGCGGGACTGGTGTTCGGCTGGGAAGCGGCGCTGTACGCGATGGTCGCGCTCTACGTCGGCGGCGTGACCGCGGATTACGTCCTCGAAGGACCAAGCGTCATTCGCACCGCGGTCGTCATCACCGACCACCCGCGCGAGCTTGCGGAAGCGATCATCACCCGGATCGGGCGCGGCGTCACGGCTTGGGAAGGGACAGGCATGTTCACCGAACAGCCGCGCACGATTTTGTATGTGACCATTTCGCGCTCGCAGGTCAACGAGCTGCGCCGCTGCGTCACCAGCCTCGACCCGAATGCCTTCCTCGTCATCGGGCAGGGGCATACCGCCTACGGGCACGGTTTCCGTACCAATCCGCAGGCGCGCCCGATGCTCAAAGAGCGCAAGATGTAGTCTTTTCGACTACGCCGGTTCAAGTCTGGCGACCGCCCGTTCGACGCTGTCGGTCGGGCTGACGCCGATCTGCGCGTCGATGACGACGCCGTTCTCGTCGATCACCCAGTGCGAGCGGATCACGCCCATGTACTTCTTGCCGTACATCGACTTCTCGCCCCACACGCCCCACGCTTCCAGCACCTGATGATCGGGGTCGGAGAGCAGGTCATACGGCAGGTTTTCAGCCGTTTGCCATTTCTTCTGCAAGCCCGGCTCGTCGGGACTGATGCCCAACACGACGACATTGTTCGCTTGCAGCTTCGGGAATTGATCGCGGAAGCCGCACGCCTGAGTCGTGCAGCCGCTCGTGCCCGCCTTCGGGTAGGCGAACAGGACGACCTTCTTGCCGCGAAAATCGCTCAAGCGGACGGTCTGACCATCCTGATTGGTGAGCGCGAAATCTGGTGCCGTTTCACCGATCTTCGGCATCGTCAAGTACTCCTTTGCATGTCGGATTTGTTGGAACGGCTAATTCTAACCGCGTTTGCCTCAGGTGGCGACTGCCCGTGCGACGGCATTCAGCGCCTTGCTGACGCTCGCGCCGGGCGCGATGTTGATCTGCTGGTCAATCAAAACGCCCTGCTCGTCGATCACCCAGTACGAGCGATTGATCATCGGCACGCGAATGATGCCAAACAGCGGAATGCCCCACGCGCCCCACGCCTGAAGCACGGCGTGATCGCCGTCCGACAGCAAATCATAGGGCAGACTCTTGTTCTGCTTCCACTCGCGCAGCGTTTCCGGCGAATCGGCGCTGATGCCAAGAATCACGGCGTTGCTGGTGTGAAAGGCTTCGAACTCGTCACGGAAGCCGCACGCCTGCGCGTTGCAGCCGCCGGTGTTGGCGTGCGGAAAGGCGAAAATGACAACTTTCTTGCCGCGAAGGTCACTCAGGCGAATGATCTCCCCGTCCTGATTTGACAGCGCGAAGGCAGGCGCTCTTTCTCCAATGGTAGGCATCCGTCACCTCTGTTACGATAGGCTTGTAACAAACATAGTCCTGCTGAATGAGTGCGCCTTTAGAAGTGATTTAGATGCCGGTAACCGTTCACATCCGACGGCGGGCTGTCCTCGCCTGCGCCGCCACTCTGCTGATCCTGACGATCGTCTATCTGTCTACGCTTCAGACGATCCCAAACGGCTCGCAGCACTATTTCATGATCGACGTGGGCGAAACGCAGATCGTCCTCAATACGTGGGGCACGCTTCACGCAACCGGCTATCCGCTCTACGTGATGCTTGGAAACGCCGCTGTGACGCTCCTGCGCGCGCTCGGCGTCGCGCATGCCACCGCGCCCGCCGTCGTCTCGCTGATCTGGATGCTGGCGGCGCTGGCACTGATCTACGCGCTGATGCACCATCTGACGCGCCGCCCGTTCCTGTCAGCCACCATCGTCCTCGTCTTCGGGCTGACGCGCACCGTCTGGATTCACGCCGTCATCGCCGAAATCTACAGCATGGGCTTGTTCCTGCTGGCGCTGCTGCTGGCGATCGCCCTGTGGCGCGGCGCGCTGCGCGGTCGGATTATCTTGCTGGCGCTGGTCGGCGGGATCGGCATTGGGCATCACCGCGCGCTGGTGCTGGCAGCGCCCGGCTTGCTCTATGCCGTCTGGGACTGTTTTGCGCCACGCGTCCGCCGCCAGCCGCTGACCATCCCCGCGCTGATCGCCATCGGCTTGATCGGCTTGCTGCCCTACGTCTACATGATCGCGCGCGGGCAGTCCGGCGCGGCGTGGGTCTACGGCGATCCCGGCACGCTGGCGGGTCTGTGGGATCAATTCAGCGGGCGCGAAGCCGATCGCTTCATCGGCTCGATCACGACGCTCGGCGGCTGGCTGGCGAATCTTCGACTCGTCGGCGGCGTGCTGATCGACGACCTCAGCCTCCCCGGCTTGATCGCGGGGCTGGTTGGGCTGCTGCTCGGCGCCGCTTCGGAAGTAGCGCGCCGCGCGGCAATCACCATGCTCCTGATCGGCGGCGCGGCGTTCGCCTTCCACGTCCTGTTTTACAGCGACGTGCTGTCGGCGCTCATCCTGCCGATCAGCCTGAGCA
>JAEVZT010000078.1 GCA_023392115.1 Chloroflexota bacterium | reverse complement strand
CCTTTGTAGACCGTTGCCATGCCGCCGTGTCCCAACAACTGCACGATTTCGTATTTGCCCAGTTTTCTCCCGACGAGTGAGGCTGCCAATGCGTTCTCCTTCGCTTAATAGAGAGCGTATGCCGCTTCGAGTTCCTCGCGTAAGCTGAGGTAGCTAGTGTAACGGGAACGGCTGATCGACCCATCTTCGACGGCTTTGCGCACGGCGCACCCCGGCTCGTTGCGGTGGGCGCAGTCGCCGAAACGGCATGCCGAGACGTGCGGGGCGATGTCGCGGAAATAGGCGTCAAGTTCTTCCGGCTCAACATCCCAGATTGTCAGGCTGCGGATACCCGGCGTATCCGCCAGATAGCCGCCGAAATCGAGCTTGACGAGTTCGCTGTCGCGGGTGGTATGCATCCCTTCGGCAGTCGTCTGGCTGACATTCTTGACGGCGCGTCCCAAGCCCGGTTGAATGCGGTTGAGGAGGCTCGTCTTGCCAACGCCCGATGGACCGGTGAAGACCGATAGGTGATCCTTGAGGCACTCGCGCAGCGCGTCGACACCCTCTCCGGTCAGCGCGCAGGTATAGTGGACGGTGTAACCGATCGCCTCGTAGGCGGCAAACTGCTTGCGCAGCGTGTCCTCATCGGCGAGATCGGTCTTATTGACGACGACGTGCAAGTTTTCGATCTCCGACTTCTCGCCGACGACGAGGAAGCGATCGAGGTTCTTCAGGCTCGGCGCGGGCTGTGCAGCGGCAAATACGAAAAAGGCTTGGTCGGCATTGGCGATGATCACCTGTTCGCGTTCTGGCGCGCCGCCGCCGCGGTTGCCTTCGGTGCGTACTGCCCGCGAGATCACGCTGGTGCGCTCCTCGACGCGCTCGATTGACCCGGTGCGATCTTCAAGGACGCTGATCTCGACGCGATCGCCAATGGCGGCAATATCTGAAGACTGCGCTTCCTCAAGCAGACGTCCACGCAGACGGCACATGTATACGACGCTGTCTTCCGTTTCGACCCAGAAAAACCCACTATGTTCTTTGACGACAAGACCTTTCAGCAGCCCTTCCAACATGCCTCCATCGCATATCAACAGCTTACGCTCGTTCGTGTTGCCCTATGATCCGTGTGATTGGTGATGATTGTGCCGTTATAGAGATGACAATTCTACTATACTAGCGAACTTTCTGCGTAGAGAGGAGATTCCAGCGCGTGGCGGCGTCTATGCTATGATAAATCGTATTCATGCACTGTTTAGGTGAGGTTTACTGTGGAAACTCTCGAAAATAAAAGCCCGATCCAGTCGACGACTGCCGAGACGCCCGTTGCCGTCGTCCCACGCGCGACGTTCAATTACGTCGTCATCGCGCTCGTCTTTCTCGTCATCGGTGTTGTGATCGGTGCTGTCGGTTACGAACGGATCGCCGAGCAAGACCGGCTTGACACCGAGGCACTGATCAGCCGCGCGGTGTCGACGGCGGTGGCTGCCGTCCCGGTTGGCGCTGGTGCTGCCGCAGCCGAAGATCAGCCGTTGAATATTTCATACGAGGGTGACCCCTATTTGGGACCTGAGGACGCGCCAGTGGTTATTGTCGAGTTCGGCGATTTCCGGTGCAGCTTCTGCCGCCGTTTCCACAACGAGACATTCGATCCCTTGCTCCAGCAGTACGAGGGGCGTATTCGCTACGTCTTCCGCGATCATCCGACGCTGACCGACGAGTCGTTCCCGGCGGCGCTGGCGGCAGAGTGTGCCGACGATCAAGGGGCGTTCTGGGAGTTCCGCGACCTGCTGTTCGCGGCGCAGTCGCCGATCACGCGCGAGACGTTCATCCAATTTGCGACCGATACCGGGCTGGAGGTTGACCAGTTCGCCGAGTGCTACGACAACCAGACGCCGCGTGACGAGATCGTGCAGGATTTCGTCGACGCGCAGAGCGCGGGCGTGACCGGCACGCCAACGTTCTTCATCAACGGTACGCCGCTGATCGGCGCGCAGCCGATCGAACGCTTTCAACTGGCGATCGACGCGGCGCTGGCGCAGGTCGACTCGGCTGAGCAGACGTCGTAGCTGACCATTCAGGTGATTCTAAGTTTATTTCAAGCTGAATTACAGTATAATCGTCGTAAGTCAATTCGAAAGGATGGTCGACGATGAACGATAAATCAGCCTTCCGGCGCAAAATGGAAGCGCAGCTCCACGAGTGGGAAGCCGAAATCGACCGCCTGCGCGCGAAAGCCGAGCATGCACAGGCAGACGCCGAGCTGAACCGCGAACGCCAGCAGTATCTCGACGAACTCCACGATCGCCGGCTGCGGGCACGCCGCGATCTCGATCAGCTCGACACGCGAGCCGACGACGCGTGGGACGACTTGAAGACGGACATGGAAAAGACGTGGGCGGACATCAGGAACGTCGTCGAGAAGATTAAGAACCGGGTCTAGTCACCGGGACGCAAACGGGAGAGGCGAATTCCTCTCCCGTTTTTATTTTGCGCTGTTGAGAGCTGGTAAACAGTTGTGGGCGCGGTAGGATTCGAACCTACAACTTACGATTTATGAGATCGTTTTTCTGCCATTGAAATACGCGCCCCTGTGGAACTTTGACTTTCGCGGTGGGGACTTGGGCGAGGTTGGAACAGAGCGGGCAAACGGATTCGAACCGTCGCTAAGACCTTGGAAGGGTCGTGTGCTACCACTACACCATGCCCGCGTGTCTCGATGAGTATACATTTCGACTGCCTGTACGGCAACCGTCTGTCGGGGCAGCCGGACTCGAACCGGCGACCTCTTGGACCCAAACCAAGCACGCTACCAGGCTGCGCTATGCCCCGTACTTACCACTGCGTTTTCACGTAGTCCATCCAGCCGTGCAGCCGCGCCATTAACTGCGTGTCACTGCTGCGTACTGTCAGCAGACCATAAACAGAACGAAACTTCCGCCCTGCAAGTTGTCCGCTGTTGGATTTCCGTCGTAGTTTGATTATATCAGGTTCTATCTCCAGAATTCCACCCCAATATTGCTTCAGTTCTGCAACGTTGTGGTCGGCATGATACTGAAGCGAGTACTCAAGTTTACGGGAAGTCAGCGCCTTGATCCAACGGTTTGCCAGCAGCACCAGCTGTGGGTCGGAGTTGACGAACGCCACGGTATTGCGATCGCGCTTCGCCCCCTCTGCCATATATAGGACGACGAAATCGCGGAAGGTCGGTTCTTTGATTAGTTCCGGCGCTTCGGCGAGTCCCTGTTGATACCATGCCTCGCGGACAGCAGCGGCGCGCTCACGGATCAATTCGGCTTTGCGGAGCTGTGCCGCCGTCTGCTTCTTCGTGCGCGGGATGGGGATGTCTTTAATCCAGCAGTAGATCGTGGTTTTCGGAAGCTGGAGACAATCGACGATGTCGTCGAGGGTCATGTGGCGTTCGGTGCGTAGTTGGATCGCTTTCGCGCGCAGATGATCGTAGTGGTGTGCCATGCTCGCCGCCTTGAGAGTGCGCAAGTTTCTCAATCCATTATCGCCCTCGTCATGCGCTGCGCAAGCAGATTACTCCTTTTCCTCGAACAGCCTGAGCCATGCCTCAACTTCGGCCGGAGAAACATAGACGTCGGCGGGTTTGCCGTCGTCGATCTTCGCGTCCTTATCCGATACTTGCGCGGGACGCAGGAGCGGCGCGAATTCGGCGCTGCGGATCGCCTGCATCTTGCGCTTGCGGGCTTCGTCGAGCACGACTTGATCGCCGGACACGACGACCCATTGGCGCGGATCGCGCGCTGCCTTGATGCGGGCGATCATCAGGGCGTCGGCATTGGTGCGCGGTGAAGCGA
>JAEVZT010000045.1 GCA_023392115.1 Chloroflexota bacterium | reverse complement strand
AGTAAGCCGTCTGAAGACGGCTGTTCAGCCCCGTTCACGGGGCTTTTTTTCTGTAGCCTGACGCTTTGAGCGTCGGGCGGCGCTTAGCCCCTCTGCCACGCAAGCGGGGAGAGGGGCAGGAGGTGAGGGGGTTTACTTTCCCCGATTTGCTTTGTATCCCATGTGAAGCCGGGCGATCACAGTTGTCATGTCGCTTGAAATATGTTTTAATGCGTCATGCGCTTTGAAAGAATCGCTCAGGACACCGAATGACGACTGATGTGAGCCGCCCGTTCGTCTCCGTACTGATGCCGACTTACAAACAGGAAGCATTCATCGCCCGCGCTGTCGACAGCCTGCTCGCCCAAACCTTTTCCAACTGGGAACTGCTCGTGATCGACGATGGGTCGCTGGGCGACACGTTCCGCACCATCGAGCGGTTCAGCGCCGACCCGCGCATCCACTACTACCGCCTGCCCGAAAATGGCGGATTGGGCAGGGCGCTCAACGAGGGTATAAGCCGCGTACGCGCCGACCTGATCGCCTACCTGCCATCCGACGACGTATATTACCCCGAACATCTAGCGGCGCTGGTTGATGCCCTCGACGCGCAACCCGACGCCGCGCTCGCCTATTCCGGCGTCCGCTATCGCTACAACCGCTTCGCGCCGGGGCAGATCGACGGTTTCCCGATCCAGTTGGTGCAGGTGATGCACCGCCGAACAGCCGATCGCTGGATCGAGCGCGAGGAACTTGTCACCGACGACCTGCACCGCATGTACTGGAGCAAGCTCGCGGCGCGCGGCGCGTTCGTCAATCACGGTCAGGTGACGTGCGAGTGGGTCAACCACGCCGATCAACTGCACAAACTGCTGCGCGAGCCGGAAGGCGGGCTGAACCGCTACCGCGCGCGCTTCAACGTCAAGCATCCGCTGCGCTTCCACAGCACGATCGGCAACGCGATTGACGAGGTAACGCATTACCGCCAGTTCCGCGAGCGTCCGGACACGCCGCTCGCACCGGACGGCTTGAAGATCCTGCTCGTCGGGGAACTGGCGTACAACCCCGAACGGGTGCTGGCGCTTGAGGAACGCGGGCACAAGCTCTACGGCTTGTGGATGCCCGATCCGTACTGGTACAACACGGTAGGTCCGGTGCCGTTCGGTCACGTCGAGGACATACCGCGCGAGAACTGGGTCGACAGCGTTAAGGCGATCAAGCCCGACGTGATCTACTCGCAGCTCAACTGGCAGGCAGTCCCGTTCGCGCACGAAGTCCTGACGCGCAACCCCGGCATCCCGTTCGTCTGGCATTTCAAAGAAAGCCCGTTCATCTGCCTCGATCGAGGAACGTGGGCGCAGTTGATCGACCTTTACGCGCGTTCCGACGGGCAAATCTACATTTCGCCGGAAATGCGCGCGTGGTTCGAACGCTTCCTGCCGCCGTGCGATCCGGGTCGCGTGCTGGTGATGGATGCCGACCTGCCGAAGCGTGAGTGGTTCACCGACGAACGCTCGCCGCGCCTGTCGGAGCGCGATGGCGAAATTCACACGGTTGTCCCCGGTCGCCCGATCGGGCTTCATTCTCACGTCGTCGAAGAACTGGCGCGCGAGAAAATTCACCTGCATTTCTACGGCGACTACACCCATGGTCAGTGGAAGGAATGGATCGACAGGACGATGCAGGTCGCGCCGGGCTACCTGCACCTGCATCCACAGGTCGACCAGAGCGGGTGGGTGCGCGAGTTTTCGCAGTACGACGCCGGTTGGCTGCACTTCTTCGAGAGCCGCAACGGCGGCGATCTGCGCCGCGCCGACTGGGATGACCTCAATTACCCGGCGCGTATGTCGCCGCTGGCGGCAGCGGGCTTACCTATGCTCCAACACGACAACCGCGAGCACAGCGTTGCCACGCAAAGCCTGATCCGCGCGGTCGACGCCGGTCGGTTCTTCACGTCGATCGCCGATTTGGGGGCGCAGCTTCGACATGCCGGCGAACTAGAACGGGTACGGCAGAATGTTTGGAACGTCCGCCAACAATTCACCTTCGACCATCACGCCGACGACCTGATCAACTTCTTTCGTACGGTCATCGGCTGAGGGAAAACGCCGGCATTACGTCCGTCACGGGTGATTGTGACAAAATGCACTAACTCGCTCAGGGTAAGGGCTGTATGATAGTGCTCGTATGATTGTATACACATAAATGTATATAACATGTGAATTGCGAAACGTAGGCGAGAGAGCGAGGCATGGAGATCACGCAGCGCAGCGCAGATATTTGCAGCGCCCTAGGGGATTATCACCGGATACTGATCCTCTACGCGCTGGCGGAACGACCGCACAGCGTCAGCGAACTGGTGGTGCGGCTGGGGCTGCTGCAGCCGACGGTGTCAAGGCATCTCAAAATCCTACGTGAATGCAGTGCGGTCGCCGCGGAACGGCGCGGGAAATGTGTGTACTACACGCTGTTTGATGGGCGCATTCTCGAAGCGCTCGACCTGCTGCGTGCGGTGTTGACCGACCAGATGAAGACACAGGGGAAGGTCGCCGACATCGCGGCGGAACGTCCTTCAATCTAACTGTCCATACGAGATCAGACGAGAGCGAAAGGCATACTCGATAATGACCCTCAGTTTTGAAACGCAAACAACACAGGTGCAGTTCCCGGACAATGTGCAGCACAAGAAGCTGCGCGCGTGGGTCACGGAAATGATCGACCTGTGCAAGCCCGACCGGGTAGTGTGGTGTGACGGTTCGCAGGAAGAATATGACGAACTGTGCGAGCAGCTTGTGGAAAACGGGACGTTCATCCGTCTGAATCCTGAACTGCGTCCCAACAGCTTCCTATGCCGCTCCGACCCGGCAGATGTGGCGCGCGTCGAAGACCGCACCTTCATTTGCAGCGTGAGCCGTTCCGACGCCGGTCCGACGAACAACTGGATCGAACCGCGCGAAATGCACAAGACGCTCGACCAGATTTTCGACGGATGCATGCGCGGGCGCACGATGTATGTCATCCCGTTCAGCATGGGTCCGCTCGGTTCGCACATTTCCTACATCGGCGTTGAACTGTCGGACTCGGCTTACGTCGCCGTCAACATGCGCATCATGACGCGCATGGGCAGCGCCGTCTACGATGTGCTCGGCGAAGACGGGCAGTTTGTGCCCTGCATCCACACCGTCGGCGCGCCGCTCGAACCCGGTCAGCAAGATGTGCCATGGCCCTGCAACCATGATACGAAGTACATCGTCCACTTCCCTGAAGAACGCTCGATCTGGTCGTATGGCAGCGGTTACGGTGGCAACGCGCTGCTCGGCAAGAAATGCTTCGCGCTGCGCATCGCCTCGACAATCGCCCACGATGAAGGCTGGCTCGCCGAACACATGGCGCTGGTCGGCGTGAAAGAACCGTCAGGTGAACGCACGTATGTCGCCGCAGCTTTCCCGAGCGCCTGCGGCAAGACGAACTTCGCCATGCTCGTGCCGCCCAAGCCGTTCCAAGAGGAAGGCTGGGAAGTGACGACCGTCGGTGACGACATCGCGTGGATCAAGCTGGCGGACGATGGCAAGCTGTCTGCCATCAATCCAGAAGCAGGTTTCTTCGGCGTCGCGCCGGGCACGAACTACAAGACCAACCCGAACGCGATGGACACCATCCGCGAGAACACGATCTTCACCACCGGCGCGCTGACGCCGGAAGGCGACGTGTGGTGGGAAGGCATGACCGACAC
>JAEVZT010000635.1 GCA_023392115.1 Chloroflexota bacterium | reverse complement strand
CCGCGCTGGCAGAGGCGCAGCGGCTCGGCTATGCCGAAGCCGACCCGACGGCGGATGTCGACGGCTGGGACGCGGCGGCGAAGGCGATCATCGTGTCGCAGGCGTTGTTCGGCAAACGCCTTACATCGGCGCAGATGGACGTGCGCGGCATCAGCCACCTGACGGCGGATGATATTGACGTGGCGCGGGCGGCGGGCGAACGCTGGAAACTCGTCGCCACCGTTACCGAAACGGGCGCGTCGGTGTGGCCGATTCGACTGCCGCTGGCACATCCGCTGGCGTCGGTTTCAGGCACGACGAACGCCATTACGTACACGACCGACCTGCTCGGCGACGTGACGTTGATCGGCGCGGGCGCGGGCAGCGTCCAGACGGGCTTCGCGCTGCTGGCAGATTTACTCGAAATTCACAAAAATTTCAAACTCAATGCGCCCGATTCGCATTTATGATCAGCACCAAGACATGGCGTGAGCGCACTGCGCCTATCATCGTCGTCGTCAGGATGCTTTCGGAGCCGCTATGCTGACTCTCAACCATATAGATTATGACAACAACGCCGTCTCCAAGGGCTTGATCTTGGTGGTCGAGGACGATGTTAACCTGCTCGAAGGCGTTCAGAGCGTGCTTGAGCTGGAAGATTATCAGGTGATCAGCGTTGAGAACGGTAAAGAGGCGCTCCAGTTCCTCAGAGCCACGCAGCGCCCGCCCGATCTGATCGTCTCCGACATTATGATGCCGCACATGGACGGCAACCAGCTTCTGCGCGAAGTGCGAAAAGAACCGGCGTGGATCAAGATCCCGTTCATCTTTCTGACGGCGTGCAGCGAAAAGACCGATATTCAGCACGGCAAACTGCTCGGCGTCGACGACTACCTGACGAAGCCGTTCAACGCCGAAGAACTTGTGATCGCCGTCGAGTCGCGCCTCAACCGCCAGCGCGCGCTGAATGACCTGCATCGCGGCGCGATTCAAGACCTCAAGCGCACGATTCTGACGATCCTCAATCACGAGTTCCGCACGCCGCTGACATTCGTCGTCGCCTATGCCGACATGCTCAACGACCAGCGCCGCGACGGCTTTGACGACGACACGCTGCTGTTCCTCAAAGGCGTCAGCGCGGGCGCGGTGCGTCTGCGCCGCCTGATCGAGAATTTCATCCATCTGGTTGAGGTCGAAACCGGCGACGCGCAGCGCATGTACGAAGTCCGGCGCGCGCCGATCCTCGACGCGCGCGAGTTGTTCGACGGCGCGCTGCGGGCGGTCGCCAACGCGATGACGATTGAGCATCCGATCAGCATGGATATTGACCCGGCGCTGCCCATGTTCGTCGCCGACTCGGCGTATTTACAGATGGCGCTCGTGCAGTTGGTCGAAAACGCCGTCAAGTTCTCACCCGCCGACAAGCCGGTTACGCTCGGCGCTTACGCGGCGAATGGCGAGATTCACTTGTGGGTGCGCGACGGCGGGCGCGGAATTGATCTGGCGCAGCAGGAGAACATCTGGGATACGTTCTACCAGATCGACCGCGAAATCTACGAGAATCAGGGTACAGGCTCCGGGTTGACCATCGTTCAGGGGATTGCCGAGATGCACGGCGGTCGGGCGTCCGTCCAGAGCCAGCCGGGCGAGGGCAGCATCTTCACCATCAGCTTCCCGATCCTTTGATCCGGTATCGGCAAGAGACGCGGTGGACGACGCCGGTGTTACGCGCTGTCAGGGATTCAAAGCATAGAGGCGACCCATTGGATCGCCCCTAAAGAAACGCTCGGTTTTCTGGTTTTACGAGTGCTGCTTTTGCGCCACGTCGTTGCGGTACATCGGCACCGGAATGTCGACGAAATACGCCCAGCCTTCGCCCGCCACCAGCCGCCGTTCTTCCTCGTTCAGCTCGACGGTCAGTTCGTGTTCGCCGGTCTGGATGTCAAGCGTCAGCAAATCGCTTCCGTCATCTTCCATCTCTTCAAAGCAGCGCCGTTCATAGCCCATCGGGTGCTTGAGAAACTGCCCCAGACAGCGCTCGCAGAATGCGAGGTGCGCCGGGCAGACATTCCGATTGATTTTCACGCGCATGATCCACCTCCGCAATATGCCTCTAATCATCGTCCTTGGCAAGCGGAAAGTGCAGTAGCGAATGTCACCTATGCAGGATGAGGAATCTACCGCTTACGGTTCGTCGCGCTGTTTTTCATCCAGCGGCGGCAGATCGTCCTCGTCGTCAACGGTGATCACGCGTGAGATGCCGGTTGAAGTCATGCGCGCCTCACCGGCAAAGCGCCGGCGCAGCAAGATCATGTAGACGATCAAGCCGAGGACGGTCATCGCCCCCATGACGATCAGCGCGCCAAGTCCGGCGATCGCAATCCGCGCGATCTGGTCGCGCTCGGGGTCAACGCCGCCGACTTCAGCCGGAGTCGTCTCCGCCGTCGCCCGCGGCCCGCCAAAGTTGAGTACGGTTGGCAAGCCGCCGGCTTCGATCGTCTCGGTGAACGTGTCGGACGTCGTCGGCGTCAAGTCGGGGCTGGTGACGACGACCGTATACGTGCCGGGGGGTAGGCGCTGAAAACCGATCAAGCCGCGCGCGGCGTTGGGCGAATCGTCGAGCAGAGCGCTGGCGATGACGACGCCTTCCTGATTCATCAGGTTGACCGACACACCGCGCGTGACCAGCGGCTCGCCGCCGTCGCGCTGCCCGTTGCCGTTACGGTCTTCGAAAACGTTCACCCACAGCTGACCGCCGCTCTCCTGAGCGAACGCCACGCCTGCTGCTGCCAGCAGTGTCACCAGCCAGAAGCCGATTCGCCGCGCCATGCTTCCCCTCTATCTGCCGCTACCGCTGGCGTAGAAACAGTGACAAACCCAGACCGACGACAAGCACCACCCCGGCAATTCCGAACACGACCAAGCCGAGATTGTCCGCCAGCGGATCGGCGTTAGTCGTCGCCGGTTCGCCTTCTTCCGCCACAGTCTCGCTGACAAGCGTATCGGCGGGCGGCGGCGTCACCGGTTGAAACCCCTGCGCCGCGCCGAAGGCGACGTTCACCGTCGTGCCCGACACCGCGCGCACGCGCAAGTGATCGGGCGTCGTCATGCCGTAGTCTGTTGGCGGCTGAACGGCGGCGATGTACTCACCGGCGGACAGGTCAGAGAAGCACAGCGGATCAGCGCCGCCGTCAGTCTCCTGCTCCTGCGCCGCTCCACCCTCGCCGGTCAGGCTGATAATACCGCCTGCGAGCGTTCCCTCACCGCTTTCCTGAATGCGGTTGTTGTTCGAGTCCTCGAACAGCAGGACGCAGACTTCGGCGTCGTTCGCCGCCAGATCGATCGACGGCAGGACTTCGCCCGACGCCACCGAGATGATCGGCGCGGGCGGCGCGTCCTCGATAGCAGCCCGCGGCGGTTCGTCTGTGCTCTCGCCCGCCTCGCCCGTCGACTCGGCGTCGGGCGTCGTTTCGGCTTCGCCCGTCGACTCGGCGCTGCCTTCCGCCTCGCCCGTTGATTCAGCATCAGCTTCGGCTGTCGCTCCACCTTCCGGGGGTATGATTACGATCTCCTGCCCGATCTGGATGATGCGCGGGTCGCGGATATCCGGGTTGACCGCC
>JAEVZT010000616.1 GCA_023392115.1 Chloroflexota bacterium | reverse complement strand
GCCGACTGAAACTGCGATGACCACAGCGTTTCGGGGTCGTGCTCGACCCAGCCCGGCTGCGGGTAAATCTGCGGGAACGTGTGCTGCGCGGTCTTGACGATTCGTCCGGCGCTGTCGAACAGGATTGCGCGTGAGGACGTTGTCCCTTGATCGAGTGCAAGGATGTAGTTCGGCATCAGCAAACCCTCTTACCAGTAACGAATATCCCATGAAGAATGGCGCATTGTGCTTGTGTTCAGCGCCCTATCCCTTTAATCTCGGAGTATAGCACTTCGCCGCGGCTTTGTCCGTCGTTTGCGCGTGAGAATGAAATTAAAATTGACAGGATTTAACGTTTATTAGTTCTTCTTAAATAGACGGTAAATCTACATCAAATACGTGTCGCAAATCCCGTTAACCCGTGTTAAAATAAGGTTGTAAGGAAACGATCCATGAGGCGAAAACGCTCATGACCTCAGTCACCGATACCCTTGAAAAACGACCTGAAACCGAACAACACCGACCCGTCTGGCTCACGCAGTCATGGCTGGAGCCGCGGCTTGTCGTCGTCACGCTGATCGCCATCGTCCTCAGCCTGCTCGCCGAACGCGCGGAAGCACCCGAGTGGTTGATCCTCCTCCTGAACATCACGTCGTATGTCGCCGGCGGCATCTTCGGGCTGAAAGGCGCGCTCGAAAGCCTGCGCGAACGCAAGCTCGACGTCGACCTGCTGATGTTTCTGGCGGCGCTCGGCGCGGCGGTGGTCGATCAGTGGCACGAAGGCGCGATCCTGCTGTTCCTGTTCTCGTTGAGCAACGTCTTGCAGGATTTCGCTATCGGGCGCAGCCGTCAGGCGATTCGCGGGCTGCTCAAGCTGTATCCGTCCGAGGCGAAAGTCCGGCGTGGCGGCAGCGTGCAGGTGATCAAGATCGACCAGATTCGCGTCCGCGACACCATCCTGATCGAACCCGGCGAACGGATTCCAGTCGACGGCGTCGTCCGCGCCGGGCGCTCGGCGGTTGACCAGTCGCCGATCACCGGCGAGTCGATGCCGGTCGAGAAGACGGTCAACGACCGCGTTTTCGCCGGGACGCTCAACCAGCAGGGGATGCTCGACGTCGAGGCGCTTCAGCCCGCATCCGATACCGTGCTGGCGCGGATTATCAAGATGGTCGAAGAGGCACAGGACAGCAAAGCGCCGACTGAACGCTTCCTCGACCGCTTCGAGCAGGTTTACGCCACGCTGATCCTCGTCAGCATTGGCTTATTCATCGTCATCCCGCCGGCGCTCGGCTTGACCGACTTCGCCAGCAACTTCTACCGCGCGATGGTCTTGATGACGGTCGCCTCGCCTTGCGCGCTGGTCATCAGCACGCCCGCGTCGTTCATCTCGGCGATCGCGGCGGCGGCGCGCGGCGGCGTCCTGTTCAAGGGCGGCGCGTACCTCGAAGGGTTGGCGGGGATCAAGGCGATCGCCTTCGACAAGACCGGCACGCTGACGAAGGGCAAGCCAAGCCTGACCGACATCGTGCCGTGCAGCGACCTGTCCGAAGACGACGTGCTGCGGATCGCCGCCGATGTCGAGGCGCGTTCAGAGCACCCGCTGGCGAAAGCAGTGGTGAGCGCGGCGCAGGAGCGCGGCTTGCCACTTGACGAGGTGAGCGACTTTGAAGCTGTCCCCGGGCGCGGCGTGCAGGCAGTCGTCAACGGTCAGGTCGTCAACATCGGCAGCCCGCAGTATCTGCTGCAAAACGGCGATTTCCCTGAGCGCATGGCGGAAGCGCGCCAGCGCCTCGAAGCCGAGGGCAAGACGGTCATGCTCGTCCAGCGCGCCGGCAAGTGGATCGGCTTGCTCGCGCTGGCGGATCAGGTGCGACCGGAAGCCAAGGCGATCATTGACACGCTGCACGAGGCGGGAGTCAAGGTCGCCATGCTGACCGGCGATAACCCGCAGGTGGCGCAGAATATCGCCAAACAGGTCGGCGTCGACCGCGTTCACGCCGGGCTGATGCCCGAAGACAAGGTGACGGTCGTCAAGCAGATCGAGAGCGAGTTTGGCGCTGTGGCAATGGTCGGCGACGGCGTCAACGATGCTCCGGCGCTGGCGAGCGCCAGCATCGGCATTGCGATGGGCGCGGCGGGGACGGATGTCGCCCTCGAAACGGCTGATCTCGTACTGATGGGCGACAGGCTTGAGCTGATCCCGTATGCGATTAAGCTGAGCAAGAAGGCGCGCCGCGTCGTCTGGCAGAACATCACGTTCGCGATCGCCGTGATCATCATGCTGATCCTCGGCGCGTTCTTCATCGACCTGCCGCTGCCGTTGGGCGTGCTCGGTCACGAAGGCAGCACGGTGATCGTCGTCCTCAACGGCTTGATCGCGCTGCTGATCATCCCCGAAATTCGCCGCCGCCGGGCAATCAAGGAGGTGTAGGAACAGCGTACCGGAGGCGCAAGCGTCCGGCAAGTGAAAAAGCCCTCTACCGAGGGCTGAATAGCCGGTGGCTTGAGCCACTGGCGCAGTCGTTGTGCTGACCTAGTCCTTTTCCACTCTCAGGTGGCGCGGGAAGGTGGTCAGGATTTCGACGCCTTCCTCGGTCACGAGGACGTTGTCCTCGATGCGAACGCCGCCCAGCCCCGGCACGTAAATCCCCGGCTCAATCGTGAACACCATCCCTGCTTCGAGTGGATCATTTACGCCCGCCGCGATCTGTGGGATCGGCTCGTGCGTGTCCAAGCCGAGTCCGTGTCCGGTGCGGTGGGTGAAGTATTCGCCGTAGCCCGCCGCCTCGATCACGTCGCGCGCGGCTTTGTCGACCGCCGACATCGGCACACCGGGCGCGGCGGCTTCTTTAGCGGCTTCGTTCGCCTCGAGTACGACGTCGTAAATGCGCTCCATTTCTTCGGTCGGCTCGCCGAGGCAGAACGTGCGCGTGATATCCGCCGGGTAGCCGTTGACCTTACCGCCAAAGTCGATCAGCAGGAAGTCGTCAGGCTCAAGGCGGCGGTCGGTCGTCGAGCCGTGCGGGTTGTCGCTGTTCGCGCCCGTCTGGATGAGCGTGTCGAAGGCGAGGGCGTCGCAGCCACAGTCGAACAGCAGCCGTTCAAGCCGCGCCGCGATCTGGCGTTCGGTCATGCCGGGCTGGATTTCGCCGATCAGCTTTTCGAGCGCCTTTTCGCTGTAGGCGATCGCCTGACGCATCGCCTCGATCTCGTCGGGATTCTTGCGCGCGCGGATGCGAATCAATTCGCGTTCGACCGGTTTCGCCGTGATCTGTGGGTCAAGCTGCTGGAACGCCAGCCATTCGGTGACGCGCATCGTCATGCCGTCGATGCCGATCCGCTTGCCGCGCAAGCCGAGTTCGTCAACCGCCGCGCGGAAAGCGTCGCCGTAGCCTTGGCTGTCCGTCCATGTGAACGGGCGCGCCTCAAGATCGGGGCGGCGGGTCAGCTTCGGCACTTCGAGCAGCGGCACGATCACTGACAGCCCGTCGTCGGTGAAGATCGCGATGACGGGACGCTCCGACAGGTGGAACTCAAGCCCCGTGAAATAGACCATATTCGGTCCCGGCACGAGCATGATCGCATCCGCGCCGGAAATTGCCCTGAGCGCCTCGATCCGGCGCTTGTAATCCTGCTGCATGGTTGTGCCACTCCCCGTTTATAAGGCGCGTTCGAGTATCGCAGTCAACTCTCCGGGCGTCAAGGTGAGTGGATTGCCCTTCATGCTGCTGGCGCGGCTGGCTTTGTCGACGATCTCCCGCAGGTGGTCGCGCGTCACGCCGTAAGCGGACAGCGGCGGAATCTCCAGCTCTTGTGCTAACTCAGCCGCCCACGCCGCGCCATCGAGCGCCCGCGCGTCGCCGCGACCGCAGACGATCCGCGCAATCTCGGCGTACCGTGCCAGCGTTTCGGCGTTCGGCTCGCGGCTTGCGAGCGCGCGAATGTTGGTTTCCATGACCGGCGGCAGCAGGCGCGCGCAGATCGCCCCGTGCGGCGCGTCGAACATGCCGCCGATCACGCCGGCGAAGCCGTGAACCGCGCCGAGCTTGGCATTCGCCAGCGCCAAGCCGCCGAACAGGCTGGTGATCGCCATGTCATTACGCGCGTCAGGATCGCCGTCGTGGTAAGCGCGGCGGATAGCGCGCGATCCGCGCTGGATGCCCTGAAGCGCGACGGCGTCGGTGAGCGGGTTGGCGGCGTTCGAGACATAAGGCTCGATCACCTGTGTGATCGCGTCCATGCCGGTGGACGCCGTGACCGGCTTCGGCATTGAGTAGGTGAGTTCGGGATCGATCAGCGCGACTTTCGGC
>JAEVZT010000600.1 GCA_023392115.1 Chloroflexota bacterium | reverse complement strand
CTTGATGACCCCGTAATCGACGGCTTGGAGAGAACCATCGTCCAGTTCTCTAACCAAGCCGTAGCCGACGGTCGCCGTGCCGGGGTCGATGCCCAATGCCAGCATTTACGCCGTCTCGAACGCCGACACCGCTTCGTCGGTGATGAGCAGGTTGGTCGCGACCGCCTGCACGTCATCGAGTTCTTCGAGGTCGTTCATCAGCCGCATGTTCTGCACGGTCTTGTCAGCGGAGACTTCAGTCTCGTTCTTGGCAATCCAGCGCAGTTCCGAATTTTCGACCTCGTAGCCCGCGTTCGTCAGCGCGTCTTCGACGGCAGCCAGCAGTTCGCGCGGGGTCGAGACGGTGACAGCGCCCTCGTCTTCGGTCACATCTTCAGCGCCGGCTTCCGCCGCCGTCATGAAAACGCTGTCGAAATCAAGGTTGTCGCCGCTGAGTTCGATCACGCCCTTCTGCTCGAACTGCCACGAGACTGAGCCTGCCGACGCGAGGCTGCCGCCGGCGCGGTTGAAGACACGCTTGATCTCCGACAGGGTGCGGTTCTTGTTGTCGGTCAGCGTGTCGATCAGGAAGGCGACACCGTCGAGTCCGTAGCCCTCATAGGTGATCTCTTCCATCTCGACGCCTTCGAGCTTGCCGAGTCCACGCTGGATGGCGCGGTCGATGTTTTCCTTCGGCATGTTGCTCTGCTTTGCTTTGGCGATCGCGAGCTTCAGCTTCGCGTTGGCGTTCTCGTCGCCGCCGCCTTCTTTGGCTGCCATTTGAATATCACGGGCGAGACGCGTGAAGATTTTTCCGCGCTTGGCGTCTTCAGCGCCCTTCTTCCGCTTGATCGTCGACCATTTACTGTGTCCAGACATAATATAAACTCCGCAAGCATTCGTGGGGTGTTTACATGTATTATACTCGAGGGCGTTTTCACCGTCGAGGTAGGGGCGGTGTGTTATAATGCCCTGCGCTGTCGTTCGTTGCAGTGGGTAGGAAGCAAGGTTGGCGAATTCAGTCGCAACTCCAGACATGCCGGTGACGCGCTCGCGCAGTCGGGTACGCCCGCAGCAGCTTGCGTGGGGCGTTCTGCTGCTCTCGTTCGCGGTTTTCTGCGTGCTGTGCATCATTTCCGCCATCGGCGGTTATTACTTCCTCTACGAGTCGACCGTGCCGATGCAGTCGCAGCTCCGTGTCAGCCGTGGCACGGCTGTCGTTTCCGGCGCGGATATGATCGAGCAGGCAGTTCGCAGCGGGCTTGATCTGTTCAACCGCGCGATGATCAGCACGGATCCACAATCGCAGGCGACGCTTTCATTTTTCGACCAGCAGCGCGACAACGCGCTCGTCGCCATGCTGACGATGCGCAGCGGCTCATCGTTCGACATGCAAAATGTGTCGCGCCCGCGCTTCGACTGGAGCAGCAAGGCATACTGGATCAACCTGACCGACGTGTTCGGACAGTTTGAGTTATTCATCCCCGACGATTTTGAGCGCGAGATCGTCGTCAGCTTGCAGACGACACATGGCGTCACCGTGCGCCTGACGGCGGGCGGACAGTACGCGATCTCGTCGCTGGCGGAGCAGGTATCCGTGTCGAACTATCGCGGCGAGGCGCTAATCGTCAAGCCGGATCGCCAGCAGAGCCGCCCTGTGGAACTGGATCAGCGCGTGGTTTACCTCGTTGACGGCGATCAGTTGACCACGTCGCCGACATTTGTCAACTTGGTTGGAGCGCGTTCGTTCAGCCGCGCCAACGTCATCGGGTTGAACAACGAAGGCACTTCACTGCCTGACCCGTTGGTGTGGCGCTGTAACAGCGTCGAGAATGACGCGCCGCGCGGGTCTTGGGGACTTGTGAGCGAGGACGGGCGTCCGGCGGTCAGGTTTGCGCGCGGCGAGGGCGCGACATCGCACGCCGAAGCATCGTGCTCATTGTCGTTCGGTTCACAGGGGATCGACGTGTCGCAGTACAGCTACCTGTCGCTGCGGGCAACGTTCAAGATCGGCGGGCACAGCCTCAGTACCTGCGGGACGGAAGGCAGTGAATGTCCGCTCATGCTGCGCATGTTCTATTACCCCGTGCCCGATCCGTTCACGCCGCCCGGCACAGGCGAGACGCTGCGCTCGTGGTTTCACGGCTTCTTCTCGACGTACCAGCCGGAGCGGAACTTCCCGCTGCGCTGTCAGGACTGCATCGAGCAGCACGAGATCGTCAACGCGGGTACGTGGTATACCTACGAGACGGGTAACCTCGTGACGCTGCTCGGTTCTCAGCGTCCGCGCGAAATATCGATTATCAAGTTTGATGCGTCGGGACACGAGTACGACGTTTACATCAGCGAGATCGCGCTGCTCGCCGACGGCGCGACACCGGCTGCCACGTCCGACCCTCAAGGGTCAAACTGACGGGCGGGCGCGGGCTCTTAACCTCTAGTGCAGCGGTTACTTCCTCGCCGCGCTTGTGCCGGTGAGGGGTACTTCCGCCGCGTTGCGCGCCGATCGTGAGATTGCTATACTGCGTTTAGGTTGTATTGGGAAAGCGGATAGCCGAATGCCGAATTTCGAAGAAGCTGGCAGCCTATTTACCGGAGTCGTCGTCTATGGCGCGATGGTGCTGGCGGCGGCGTGGCTGGCGCTGGTCATCTGGACGTACCGCGACATGCGCGCCCGCTCGCGTGATTCGGTCGCCCAGCTCGTCGTCGCGCTGATGGTCGCCGTGCTCACCGTGCCCGGACTGTTGATCTACCTCTTCCTGCGCCCGCGGGAAACCCTCTCCGAGGCGTATGAGCGCTCGCTTGAAGAAGAAGCGCTGCTGCAAGAGATCGAGGAAAAGCCAATCTGCCCCGGCTGCAAGCAGCGCGTCCGTGATGAGTGGCAGGCTTGTCCCCACTGTCACACGCGCCTGAAGAAGCCGTGTCCACGCTGCGGGCGCATGCTCGAACTGGCGTGGGATTTGTGCCCGTACTGCGCGTCGGCGCTGCCGAGCTACAGCGGCGAGCGCGCGGCGTCCGGTTCGTCGCACGCTCGCCCAGCAGCCGTAGCCGATAACTGGACGACACCCGCAAAGTCGTCCCGGCGCAGCGAGGCGCTGGAATTCCTCGAAGGAGACGAGACCTAGCGCAGGTCGATCTCGCCCGATTCTCCGACATTGTGAATCTTGAGGAAGTTCGTTTGCCCGCCGATGCCGAACGGCACGCCGGCGATGATCACGAGCATGTCACCCTGATTGACGAGTTTGGCGTTGGTCGCGGCGCGGACGACGATGCCGATCATTTCGTCGATCGTGTTGAACTCTGGCACGAGCAGCGGGAACACTCCCCACACGAGCGCCATGCGGCGGTAGGTGATCTCATTCGGCGTGACGCACAGAATCGGCGTGCGCGGGCGTTCCTTCGCCACGCGGCGTGACGTGTAGCCGGTCATCGTCGAGGTGACGATCGCCTTGCAGTTCAGCGTTTCGGCAATCTGGCATGTCGCCTGACTGATGGCATCGGAAATCGCCTCGCTGCCCTCGCTGCTTGTCGTGCTGATCACTCGGTCAGCCGCTCTGCCGCGCGATATATGCTGCTCGGCAATCGCCGCGATGTTGACCATCGTTTCGACGGCGCGCACCGGGTACAAGCCGCTGGCAGTCTCGTTGCTGAGCATGACGGCGTCCGTCCCGTCGACGATCGCGTTGTAAACGTCACTCGCCTCGGCGCGGGTCGGGCGCGGATTGTCGACCATTGAGTTCAGCATCTGCGTCGCGGTGATGACCGGCTTGCCGGTCATGTTGCACAGGCGAATGATTCGCTTCTGGTGGTATGGCACTTCTTCCGCCGGCGTTTCCACGCCCAGATCGCCGCGCGCGACCATGATGCCTTCGCTGGCGTCAATGATCGACTCGATGTTTTCGAGCGCTTCATGTTTCTCGATCTTGGCGATGATCGCCGCGTTGCCGCCGAGGTGGCGGATCAACCAGCGCATCTCGCGAATATCGTCTTCACTACGGACGAACGACATAGCGATGTATTCGGCGTTCTTGGAGATGGCGAACTCGACATCCCCGCGATCTTTTTCGGTGATGGCGGACAGCGTCAGGCGCGCGTTTGGCGCGGTAACGCCCTTGCGCGACGTGAGCTGACCGGGCACGACGACCTCGCAGATCAGCGAGCGGTTGGTCGTCGCGCGGACGACAAATTCCATTTTGCCGTCGTCGAGCAGGAGCTGCATGCCCGACTTGATGTCGCGCACGAATTCCGGGTGGGGCAGGCTGACGACGTTATCCGTGCCGTCAGCTTCGTCGAGCGTTAATGTGATCTTGTCGCCCGCTTGCAGCGTCAGCGGCTCGTTGGCAATCTTGCCGATGCGGATTTTCGGTCCCTGAATGTCGCACATGATGGCGACGACCGCGCCTTCTTCGTAGGCGACGCGGCGCACGTCGTCGATCGCTTTGCTGTGCGTTTCGTGGTCACCATGCGAGAAATTGATACGCGCAACATCAAGCCCGGCACGGATCATCTGGCGAAGGACTTCATCATCGCGCGAAGTCGGACCGATGGTGGCGACAATTTTTGTCCGCTTGCCATAGATA
>JAEVZT010000568.1 GCA_023392115.1 Chloroflexota bacterium | reverse complement strand
GGTGTGGACGTGGTGACGGAAGTGACCATCGCTTATATCTCCTGTGCGGCAGCCGGTTCCGGCAGCAGCGGTACGTCAAGTCGGGTTTCGGCAGCGCTCTCAGGCGCTTGCTTCGGCTGGACGGCGAACAACCCGATCATGATCCACATGTAGTCGATGACGCCGGAACTGGTGAAAACCTCGTTGGTGAAGCCCATGATGCTCAACATTGCCAGCAGCGTGAACAGCGCGATCGCCATGGCGCGGTTCAAGCCGACCGCGAAACGAATACGCCGATACGCCCAGCCCATCAGGATGATGACATACAGCAGGTGAGCGACGAGCGACACCACGCCGGAACGCACCATCAGGTACAGGTACTGGCTTTCCGCCCAAGGCCAGCCGAGTTCGGAAAAGTTTGGCGTGAGTCCCCACAGCGGGTTTCGACCGATGACCGGCAGGTAGACCTCTACCCAGATTTTGATGCGGTAGGCGAATGTTGCCGGGACGAGGCTGTCGCCCGTACCGCCGAACTGGTATTCGAGGCGACCGATGATCAAGTCTTGCAGCAGAAGCGCGCCGACGATCATACCGCAGGCGAGCAGGACGAGGAGTTTCAGCCCGCGCCGGTCAAAGAACTTGATCACGACGATCCCGGCAGCCAACCCGCCGAGGCTGGCAAATGATCCGGTCGCCAGCAGACACGCGGCGCTGAACGCCAGCGTCGCTATTAGATTGAGCTTGCCCCATCTGCCGAGTTTCTCGTAGCCTTGCAGCGAGAACACGATCAGCAAGTTGAGCATCAGATAATTGCCGAGCGCATTCCACGCGCCGAGTACCGACGTCACACGCCCATACTGGGCGGCGTCGCGGACGTGATGCGAGTCGTACACGGTCGCAATAAAATTGGAGATAAACGAGATGCGCATCGCCTGCATCAAGCCGATAAGCGCCACGATCGACGCGCAGACCAGCATGAACTGAACCAGCTTGTAACGGTCTTCCTCGCTGCGCGGAAGCCGCGCGAACAGCCACATCAAGACGATGTACTGGATCGGCGCGACCAAGTTGAGCACGTCGCCGATCGCCAGCGGGAACGCACGGGCGTAATAGGCGATGACCGGGATAAGCGCAGTCCCCAACACCATTATCGCCAGCGCCGCGGACACATAGCGGGAAATGGTGACGCGATCGCGGCGCAGCATCACAATGAGGAACGTCATGCCCGCCGACACCACCAGCAGCGGTTCGTTCGGGATCAACATCGGGATTAGCCCGCCGCGCGGCATCCCTGAAAGGAACGTCACGGCGGCAATCAGCGCGTAGCACATGACCACCGGGTAGGATAACGCCAGCGCAGCCGCGCCCGCGCCGAGGATCACGCCGGCAGGGATGAGCGGTGAAACGAAGCTCGACGCGCCGATTGCCGCGCCTAACACGCACGCCCAAACGTAGGGTTCGAGTTGTGTGCGGTAGCTGTAACCTATGGCAGACATCGCGCATTACCCCCGGGGGACCTCACTTGTGACCGATGAGTATTCCGGACGCAGCACTTGGCGCACGATACGCAGGTATTCCGCCTTCTGTCTGGCGGGCGAGTGTTCGTTGTAGGCTTGGAGCGCGTTCTTCGCCAATCGGTAGCGTCTATTGGGATCACGCGCGAGATCGATGATCGCATCGGCGAGGTCGCGCGCGTTCCCGGGCTCAAAGAACGCCATGGTATCGTCGCTGAAATACGAGGCGACGCCGGTCGTCCGGCTGATCACCATCGGAATGCCAAGCTGCATGTACTCATACATCTTGAATGTGTGGACGAGATCGCTTTCGGGATTCTTGACCAGCGTCACCGCGCCGATGTGCGCCGACATCAGCCGATCGATCAGGTCATTGTGCGGCAGGAAACCGGCGAACGTCACGACGTTTTCCAACCCCAGACGCTTGACCTGCGCCTTTAAGTCGCCAACCCACGGACCATCCCCCATGATTTCCAGCCGGGCATCCGGCAGTTCCTTCGTCACGTGTACCATTGCGTCGATCAGCACGTCATGACCGTAGCGACGGATGATCGAACCGTGCGTGACGACGCGCAGATGACCGTCGATCGGCGCTTCGGGGTCGGGCAGGGTCGGCGCGCGCCGCGTATGCACGACGCTCACGTTGAGGATGACATCGATCTTGTTCGGGTCGCCCCCCCGGCTGATGAGCGCCTTGCGCATCGGTTCGGTGCAGGTGACCGTCATGTCGGCAAAGCGCAGACAAAGCTGCTCGATCCACGTCATCACCTTGATGACTTTGCTACCTTCACCCCCGCCGAAGCGATCCATGAACATCTCCGGCGTGCATTCGCGCACATCAAAGATGATCTTCGCGCCGAGCAGCTTGGGGATCAGCGCCGAGAACAGCAGTCCGTCGGGCAGGTTGGTGACATGGACGAGACGGTAGCCGCGCACAATATGCAGCAGCGTCAGCAGGAAGAACGTAGGCACGAGGAAGCTGATATATTCCGCCACATAGCGCACTTTACTCGCGCGCCGCCGCGTCATCGCCGGGATGCGGTACATACGCACACCGTCTGCAAGAGTCGTGAACGAGTCGTCGCGCCCCTTCATACAGATGACATCGACACTGTAGCCCGCATCTTGCAGACTCGAAATTTCGGTGTAGAGCCGCGCGTCACCGGGATAGTAACGCTGACTGACGAAACATACGTGCGCCATTTATGCGCTTCTCCTGTCGTCCTTCTTGACGGCAACCGTCGCGTACTTGGTACGCTGGCGATAGTGCTTGACCCAGTTGAAGCTCTCGTCCTTCGTGACGCGGTTCGCCACGATGCCGACCATCGGCGCGCCGACGGCGTCAAGCTGCTCGCGGGCGAAGGCTGCAACGCGCTGGTCAACCTTCTGCGGGTCGATGACCCACAGCACGCCGCTCATGTACGGCGCGAGGACTGCCGAGTCCGTTGAAGCGAGCATCGCCGGACCGTCAAAGACGATGACGTCATAGTAGTGCAGGAGGCGCGTGATCAGGTCGCACACGTCTTCCGAGTTCAGCAGTTCCGACGAGTTGGCGAGGGCGTAACCCGCCGTCAGCAGCGACAGGTTCGGAATTTCGCTTTCCTGCACGGCTTCTTCAAGCTTCGTTTCTTCCTTGAGGATGTTGCTCAACCCGGCGTTTTCCGGGTTCAGGCGGTAGCGGCGCTCGAACGTCGGCTGCTGCATGTTGCTGTCGACGAGCAGCACCTTGCGCCCGTTCTGCGCGATCGCCGACGCCAGATTCGACGCGACCACCGACTTGCCCTCTTTCGGAATGGCGCTCGTCACCAGCAGCAGACGCATCGGCTGGCTCTTCGACCCGGCGAACAGGTTGGCGCGCAGACGGCGAAACGCTTCCGCGGCGGAAGCATCGCCGGCGAATACGTCGGTCTGGTAGCCGCGCCGGATCGACGGGATTTTGCCGACAACCTGCGCGTTCAAGCCTTCTTCAATCTGCTGAAGCGTGTAGAAGCGCGGGCTGCGGCTCTCGACGATGATCGCCAGCGCGATACCGCCCATCAAGCCGATGATCGACGAGACGGCGACGCTGCGCAGCACGCGCGGACCTTCCGGCTCGATCGGCAGATATGCCGGTTCAATGATCGTCAGCGCGTTTGCCAGCGACAACTGAGCGACCGCTGCCTGATTGTACGTGTTCTGCAAGGAGCTGTAGTTCTGCTGCAAGGCGGCAATCGTGCGGTCGATGTCGGCGATGCGCTCGTTCTGACGCGGAATCTGATTTTCGAGGTTGGCGCGTTCCGCGAACATCTCGTTCAGATCGGTTTCGATCTCGGTCAGGCGCGCGCGCAGCACTGACTGAACGCCGCTTTCATCCGAGCTGTAGGTGTGCTGGTTCTGCTCGACGAGCAGCTGCGCCAATGTGTTGGCGACCGTCTGCGCGAGCTGCGGGTCTTCATTGATCACGGTCAGACGCATCAGCTCGGTGTTCGAGATGATGGCGATCGAGAAGTCCGGCAGTTTTTCCAAGCCGAGCAGTTCTTCGGCGCGGTTGGTGATCAGCTCGCTCGTCAGATTGTCGGAGTACGTGTTCGCCAGCCGTTCATAATACTGTAAGGCGCCGTAATCCTGCGTGCTGGTGGACCCGGAAACGCGAAGCGTGGTGGTCGCGGCATATG
>JAEVZT010000540.1 GCA_023392115.1 Chloroflexota bacterium | reverse complement strand
CCATCGGCGTGTGGTTGATCATGCGCCATTTCGGCGACGAAGCGCCGGTCATCAGCCGGACGCGCTTGGTCGGCGCGGCGATGCTGTTCTTCGGCATCCTCGTCATCATGCAGTTCGTCGAGTCGTTCCGCTATCAAGTCGGCGCGGGACAGGATTATCTAGGGACAATTCGCGGCGTCTTCCTGCCGATCTCGGCTGACCTCGGGCGCGGCGGCGGCAAAATCGGCGGCGAAGTCTATTTCCTGCTCTTGAGCAACTTCGGCGAAATCGGCGGTTTCCTCGTGCTTTTGTGCTGGATGATCATCGCCGTCATGCTGACGCTCAACCTGAGCGCGTCAGAACTGGCGATCATCGTCATCAGCCTGTGGCGCAGCTTCCGCGACTCGCAGCGCCACCGCTCACAGGCGCGCGCCGCGCAGCAGGCACAGCGCCAGCAAGCGCTGGCAGCCAGCGCGCAGATCAGCGTGAGCAAACCGGGGGCGGCACAGCCTGAGAGTCTGCCGGGGGGCGCGTCCCATGCCCTGCCCGCGCCGACACAGGCGCAGCTTCCGCTCGCGGATCCTGATCGCAGCATCCCGATCCGCATGGGCGGACGCACGTTCAGCGCGTCGCTGCGGTCGGGCGAAGCGGTGCCGCTGGAAACGTCGCCAACGCCGACGGCACAGACCGCGCAGCCAGCCGATACCCGCGCCAGCCTCCCAAGCGGCGGAACAACGCCGGCAGTCGAAAAACCGGTGGAACGCTCCGGCGGTTTCGGATCGCGGCTGCGCGGCGCGATCCCACGGGTCGGCGGTGGCGCGAAAGCCGTGTCAGAAGAGAAACCGGCGGAAAAGCCTGCCGACAAGCCCGAAAGTGAACGCGGCGGGTTGTTCAGCAATATCCGCAGCCGCATCCCTGCCGTCGGCAAATCGGCTGAAGACACGGAGAAAGAACTTCCGCGCGCCATCCCGCGCCCCGAGCCGGAAGGCGAGCAGGCGCGTCCGACGCCGGGCGGCGTGAGCAGCGATGCCCTGCGCGGATCGGCGGCAGCGGTGAGCCGCTTCAACCAGATGCGGGCGGCGGGCGACTCCAAGCCAGAAACGTCCGACAGCCCATCGCCTTTGCCGCGTCCGGTACCTACTGAAACGCGCGACGCCGCGCCCGTGCCGAAGCCGCCGCTGCGCGATGCGATGCCGACCAGCGGTACTCCCACTGCGGCTGGCACTGATCGACAGGACGCGAAAGATGGCGACGGCAGCGCCGACGAAGCGCCGACGCGCCTCAAAGACCTGCTCTCGTCGCCGCGTCCGTACAGCCGCCCGCCGCTGACTCCGGCGACGCCAACGGCAGCGACCCCGGCGGCGCCCGAACGCAGGGACGCGCCGACAGCCGACAAGAAGGACGAGCAGCCGACAGCCCCCGCCGCGTCGAAAGCCGACGATCCCGACGCGCGCTTCCGCCCGCCAACCCGGACGAGCAGCCTGATCATCGAGGATGATGACGAGGACGAGGACACCGGCGCGTGGGCGAAGCTGCCACCGGCGCAGCCGAAAGGCGCGCCGCCTGTACCGCGCCCGGCTCAAGGCGGCAGCGGCGACACCGCCGTTCCCAAGCCAGCGATCCCCGACTTGCAGACGCGCTTGAACGCCCTGCGCTCGCACGGCGCGCAGTCGAGCGAGCAGCCGGGCGAGCAGCCGGATAAAGCGCCGAAAGCGGACGACAAGCCGAAGGCAGCGCCGGCTGCGCCAGCCGCGTCGAAGGATGAGGGGAAGAAATCGCTCATCTCGTCGTTCCTGTCGTCATTCGCCGTCGATGCCGACGACGATGAGGAAGAAACTGCAGCCGATACGGCAAACGCCGCGCCGAAACAGGCAGCGCCACCGGCGGAAAAGCAGGACGTGCCCAAGCCGTCGCCCGCCTTCGGCAAACCGGATACGCCGGCGTTCATGGTCAGCCGTCCGGCGCACACGCCGTCGAACGGGGTGACGAACGCGCCGCCAGAGCCGCCGCCGCCCGCGCGCGGCGCATCGACGACCGGCGGGAACGGGACAGCGGCAGCAGCGCCCGAAGCGCCACAGCAGCCGCGCAGGGCGCAGAAAGTCTGGAAGATGCCCGACTTCGCCGCGCTCTTGCAGTCGGGGCAGGATCAGAAGCTCGACCACGATGCCCTGCTCGAACGCGCGCGGACGATCGAAGAAACGCTGGAGAGCTTTGGCGCGCCGGGTCGCGTCGTCGAAGTGCGAACGGGTCCGGTGATTACGCAGTTCGGCGTCGAGCCGGATTACGTGCCGGTGCGTAACGGCAAGAAAATCCGCGTCAAGGTGAGCGCCATCGCCGCGCTCGACAAGGACATTCAACTCGCGCTCGGCGCGAAGTCGATCCGCGTTGAAGCGCCCGTTCCCGGTAAAGGCTACGTCGGCATTGAAGTCCCGAACGACCAGTCGGCGATCGTGCGCCTGCGCGACGTGCTCGAATCGAAGGAATTCCGCAAAATCCAGTCGCCGCTGACGATCGCGCTCGGTCAGAGCGTCGACGGCACGCCGGTCGCAGGTGATCTCGCGTCGATGCCGCACCTGCTGATCGCCGGCACGACCGGATCGGGCAAGTCGGTGTGCGTCAACGCGATCATCGCAAGCCTGCTGCTGAAAAACCCGCCGTCACGCCTGAAGTTCATCATGGTTGACCCGAAGCGCGTCGAACTGACGCAGTACAACGGCATTCCACATCTCGTCGCGCCGGTCGTCACCGAGCTTGAGCGAATCGTCAGCGTCCTCAAGTGGGTAACGCGCGAGATGGACGAGCGTTACCGCCGCTTCAGCAACGCGGGGGCGCGCAACATCGAGGATTTCAACCGCCATCTGGCGGAAGGGGCAGAGCCGCTGCCGTACATCGTCGTCATCATTGACGAACTCGCCGACCTGATGATGCTCGCGCCGGATGAAACCGAGCGAGTCATCACGCGCATCGCCGCGCTGGCACGCGCGACCGGCATCCATCTGGTGATCGCCACGCAGCGCCCGTCAGTCGACGTTGTCACCGGCTTGATCAAGGCGAATTTCCCGGCGCGTATCGCTTTCGCCGTCGCGTCGGGCACCGACTCGCGCGTCATCCTTGACCACCCCGGCGCAGAACGCCTCCTCGGTCGCGGCGACATGCTCTACATGAGCGGCGACTCGCCCGCGCCCGTGCGCTTGCAGGGCGTGTATGTCTCCGACAACGAACTCGGCGTCATCACGCAGTATTGGCGCTCGCAGATGTCGCAGGAAGACCTGATCGCCGCGTCGCGCCCGCTGCTCGCCAGCATGGCGGAAGACGACGACCGCCGGGGCGGCGACTTTGGGCGCAGTTCAGACGGCGGGTCGCGCCGTCAGCAAGCGTTCTGGGGCGGCGACGATCAGCATGAGGACGATGACGACGGCGACGCCGACGACGCGATGTATGAAGAAGCGGTTGATATGGTGCGGCGGCTGAACAAAGCGTCGGTGTCGCTGCTTCAGCGCCGACTGCGCATCGGCTACACGCGCGCCGCCCGGCTGATCGACATGATGGAAGAGCGCGGCGTTGTCGGACCCGCGACCGAAGGCAGCAAGCCGCGCGAAGTGCTGCCGCGCAAGTAGAAATCGAGGGCGATCCCTCGCTGGATCGCCCTAGCGTGCTACATCCCCAGCGAGCGCAGGATCGCGTCCTCCACGGCGATGCGCGTTTCCTCGTCCATCGGAATGCCGTCTACCCAATGCACGACGATAATCGTCTCCGGCTCCGTCACCTTGATCTGCGTCGCATTCGGGTCGTTCGGCGCGTAGTCTTCGCTGACGTGCTGCATGTCCAGATCGTCGGCGTTGAGCGGCGGCTCGCTCGCCTTCAGGCGAATGGCGATGTGGATTTCTCTCACTGTCACATCCGATTGGTTTATATTGCGATGTGTATGAAGGTAACACGAGATCGCCCGTCCTGACAAGCAGAACGGGCGAGATTTTAAGCTGCGGTAGAAGTATGAAGGGAACGATCAGCCGCTGCCGGGGTGGCTCTCTGAGGCGACTTCGGTGATGATGCCCTCGCGCGTGCCGCGCTGAATCGCCAGCTTGACCTCACCAATCGCGCGCGTCACCTGAATGTCGCGCGGGCACGCGGGCGTGCAGTTGAAGATCGTGCGGCAGCGCCAGACGCCGTTCGGTTCGCCGAGAATTTCGAGGCGTTCCGCCGTCCCCTCGTCGCGCGTGTCGAAGATGAAGCGGTGCGCCTGTACGATCGCTGCGGGTCCCACGTATTCACCGTTTGCCCAGTACGACGGGCATGACGTGGTACAGCACGCACATAGAATGCACTTGGTCGTGTCGTCGAACTTCTCGCGGTCTTCCTGCGT
>JAEVZT010000514.1 GCA_023392115.1 Chloroflexota bacterium | reverse complement strand
GAACAGGAACGACCAGCGCGCGCCGCGCCCTTTCTGCAGCTTGCTGTTGGCATAGGCGGCGAACGCGGTGATCGGCAGCGACAGCGCCAGCGTGCCGAACGCCATGATGCACGAGTTGAAGAAATAGACTGAAAGCGGTTGGCGCAGGAGATCGTTTTGCGTTGTCACCTGAAAAACAAGCTGCCACGCGCTCAGCGTTGGCTGCTCAGGGAACAGCGTCGGTGGCACGCGCATGATCTCCGGGGCGCTTTTCAGCGAAGTGACGATCATGAAGTAGAACGGAATCAGGTGCATGATCACGCCGATGACGAGGATCGCCACCACGAGGTTGTACGTGAATCGCATCGAGGGCTGTTTGCGCCCGACTTTAGGGAACAGAGACATCTTGGCGCTCCTCTAGGCGTCGGGGTCTTCTTTGAAGACCAGCCGGTAGGTGATCGTGATCGCCATGATCAGGAAGAACAGAAACACGGCAATCGCTGTCGCGTCCGAATAGCGCAGGTTACCCATCAGGTCGAACATATACATCACGACGGTGCGGCTCGCGCCGCCGGGACCGCCCTGCGTCATCAACTGCGGCCAGTCGAACACTTGCAGCGCGCCGATGATGGCGAACGTCAGCATCATGACGATGATCGGGCGCAAGCGGGGAAGTGAAATCGTCCAGATTTTGCGCCACAAGTTCGCCCCTTCAATTTCTGCCGCCTCGTAATACGACTGGGGAATGCCCTGCAAGCCAGCCATGTAGATCAAACCGGGACCGAACATCAGAATGCCGGGCAGGATCAGCCAGAACAGAACTTGATCGGCGCTGCCCAGAAAGGGCTGCGGCGGCAAATTGAGAATGTCGGTCGCAATCCACTGGAAAAACCCGAAGTCGCGGTTATAGACATAACGCCACATGATCGTGCTGGCGACGCCGCTTAATGGGAGAAACCAGAGCAGCATCATCCAGCGCATCACGCGCGGCTTCATTTCCATCAGCAGGATTGCCACGAGGATCGGGATTAGGAACGTCAGCACAACGGACATTGGCGCATACGTGATCGTGACGCGGAACGCCTGCCCTGTCAGCGGATCGTTCCAAACGCGCATGTAGCTTTGCAAGCCTGTCCATGAAATCGGTCCGCGCGGGCGTGCGTCCGTCATGCTCAGCAAGAACGCGACCGCAAGGGGATACCAACCCCAACTGACCTGAAACACGATCGCCGGGATCAGGAACGCCCACTTCTCGATCTTGCTGCGCCGCGAGAGCTTGATTTCCATCGCACTGCCCGCTTGGAGTGTTGCTTGTTTAAGAGGGGGTATTGGAGTAACTGTCTGTTCTGCCATGAACAGCTGCACAGCTCCTATTCTAAAAAGCGGTAGTAATTAAAAGGTGGGGCAAGACACCCCTTCTTTGCCCCACCTGTCACGCGCTTTATTCGAGCCCGAGCGCCGGCACGATCACCGCCTCGTACCACGGACGATAGGTGTTCTCGTAGAAGTCCGGGAACTTTTCCTGCCAATACGCGGCGTTGGCGTCGTAATAGGCTTGCGCCGCCGCGATGAACTGGTCGTCCGGAATGGCTGACGTGAAACTCTCTGCCTGCTGATTGCGGACATCCTGAGCGGTTTGCAGCGTCGCCAGCACGTCGAGATCGCCCGGTTCGTCGCGGAACAACGATGTCGCATCGCTCCACGCGCTCTCGGTCGGACCCAGATCCATTTCCGGCGGGAAGAACTGACCACGCATCGGATAGCCAGTCGCCGTCGCCGTTGTGTAATTGACGAGATCGATGTATTCCTGACCCCACGCATCGGTTGGCGTGCCGTCGATTCCCTCAATCGACTGCTCGGCGCGAACGAACGGATAGGGAGAGAATACGCGCTGGAGATTGCCGGTTTCTTCGAACGCCACGCGCCGCTGCGTCTCGAAGCCTTCACCCAAGAACATGTACTGGTACAGGCTGGCAGACGCGCTCTTGGTCGCTTCGTCGGCGTCCGGGTTCACCGAGAACACGCTGACGCCGGGACGACCTTCAGTGCTGTAATGTCCATTCATGCCGCGCGGGTGCGGTATCGCGCCGACAACTTCGCTGATCGGGCGTCCAACCTGCGCCGCCAGCGCCGCCGGACCAATGTCGCCGGTTTCGGTGAAGTACTGAAGCGGGACGGTGACAATCGCCATAGTCCCGTTGAAGAACTGTCCGAGCAGATCCCAGTCGCCGTAATTCGAACCGAGCGACTTATCCTCGTGGATCATGGCGCGATAGCGTTCGACGACCTCGACCATTTCGGGATAGGACGTGTAGTCGAAGCGCCAGTTCCAGCTCTCGTTGGGAGTCGGAATGTAGTTGAACAGCCCGGCTTTGTTGAAGCCTTCGGACGCCAGCATCCACTCGACGCCCCACCACTGCGTTCCCATGCCGAGGCGCGACTCGTTGGTGAGCGCCAGCGCCTTCTCGCGGATTTCTTCCCACGTCGAGTCGACGGTCAGCGGCTCGACGCCCGCTTCCTCGAACAGGTCGCGGCGGAAGAAAATACCATTGCCCGGCGTGACCGCTTCCGGCAAGCCAAACTTCGCGCCGCCGGCTTCATATTCGACCGACGCCGAGCGCACCGTGTCCGACAACTGCGAATCGAGATCGAATTCCTCGAACTGGTTGGTCAGGTCTGCCAGCAAGCCCTGATTGAACACGACATGCTTGCCTTCAATCGTCCAGACCGCCAGCACGCCGGGGTGGAAGAAGGCTGGCGCTGTGCCACCCGTGATCAGCGTGCGAAGCTGATCGGTTGCCCAGATCGGCGCTTCGACGGCTTCCATTCGCACGTTCGGGTTTTGTTCCATCCATGCCAGAAGCGCCTGCTGCTGCGCCGTGTAACCGCCTTCCGGTTCTTCGACCGGCGGCACAGTATACGGCCAGCCTGCGATCTGGAGCAAAACGTCGGCATTCTGCGCGCGTAGGGCGGCGCTTGTGTCTGTCGCCGGAGCTGCCGCCACCGGAATACCGGCAGCGAAGGCGATTAATCCGCCGCTGCCGCTGGCAAGCCCTTTCAGGAAATCACGTCGGCTAAAACCTGTCTTTGAGGAGCTGTTCTTGGGCATAAGCTTTTCCTTGCGCTCAATCATTAATTCATGCGTGAGAAGAAAACTGCCGGCTCCGTCCCGTACGAACGCCGATCAACTCGTTGGAGGTAGACTCCTTTCTATTTTGGATATACAGCGTACGAACCTTATTTTATGACATAAAATTAGAGGCGTCAATCAGTCGCCCGCCGTCGTTACGACGTGCTGTCAGTCGCCGGACGTGACCGCAAGTTCGCCGGGCGATACGCGCAGCGTCGTACCATCCGAAAACTTGACAAGGCGCGGTTCGCCGCCGCTGTGATAGGCGGTATACGTGCGTTCGCCGCCGCGATTGAACACAGCGTAGAACGGCGTGTCCGCCGTGACCGTCCGATCAACCTGCCCGAGCGCGTTGAGCGTGAGAAGCCAATGCAGGAGGTGCGCTTGTGTTTCTCCCAGTTCTGGCGTCACCGTTTGGCTGCGGTAGATGTCGAGCGCTTCTGCCGCGTCTGCCAGCGCGTACGCCCCCAAAACCACGTCGCTATATGCCGCCGGACTGCCGCCGATCTGCTGGGTCAGATGCGTGTAATTGTGGGCGATGTAGTCAGGATGCCGCCCCAGATACAGGCTCGCAGGCGTTATCGGCAGGAAATTGATCGCATGAACCGCGACCGGGTCGGTCGTCCACCACGTCGTGTAGACACCGCCATCGCTCCACACAATGCCGACAGCCGGATGCCGGTAGCCTTCGGGAAACACCGCTTGATCAACGTCAAACCAGTACTGCTCAATCGCCGTCATCTCGGTCGTGTAAAGGTAAATTCCGAAATCGCGCAGGGCGTGGTTTCCGGTCGCTTCGCCCCACAGGATGACCGCCGCCGCGAAATTCATCGCCTCGGACGCCGATTCCTGATTCGCGCCGTGATCGCCCTCGTTCGCGCCCGATGCCCATGAATGCCCGGCGTAGACATCGAAACTGCGCAGGCGGGGAAAGAGCGGGTCGTCGCGGTCGGGGCTGTTGGCGTCGCGGATCAAGAGGTTGATCATGCCGCCCCAGCGCGACTCGGCTGCCCATTCGGGGTCATAGCGGGCAATCGTCGCCGCCGCCATGATGAAGTAGCCGTGATGAAAATGGTGGGCATTGAGGAACCGGTCATAGCCGAAATTCGCCGCCGGGTAGCCGATCAGCGTCCCCCAATTCGAATCATAGTAAAAGTGCGGCAAGCTTTCAGGCGATGTGACTGACAGCCAATCTTCCAGACGGCGCCGCAGCGTCTCAAGAAACGCGTCGCGCGCTTCAAGATCGCCCGCCTGCTCGGCAATCGACACCAGCTGCACCACGCGGTTGAGTCCTTTTCCCGTCCAATACGTATCGCGCTCGCCGCCGGGTCCGGGCAGGTTGAGACGCAGATCGTCGCTGAAGCGTTCCATGCGGTTGATGTCCCTGAGGATCACGTCTTCGCCCGAAACGCCGGCATCTGGCAGGAACGGTAGGATGCCCGGAAAGGTCATCGTCGTCTGAAAACGGCTCTCGCGAACAACTCGCATCTCGCCGCGCGGCGAAACGTAGCTGTAGTCGGTGTTCACATCCGCCGAGTGCAGCCACTGGTGGCGATACAGCGCGAGCAGCGGACGCTGTTCGTCACCTTCCATCGGCTGTGTTGCGACATCGAAGGTTGTCGTCACTAACGCGCCGGATTCATCGTATGCCCACTCGACGCGCGTGCCGATCACAAACGCGAAAGCATGGGCGCGGAAATCGACGAACGTTTCCGCCGAAGAATCGGGCAGCACAGCGACAGAGAAATACGTCTTGCCCGCCAGCGTTGAGCGAAGCTGCGTCCCCTCGATTTGCCACGTCGAGCCTGATGGGGCGTAAATGCCGTAACTGCGCTCGCGCACCGTTAGGTGGATGCTGCCGTCTTCATTCGAGCGGATTTCCGGCGGCTGGCGAAATGTGATCACCGCCTCGCCGCCCGCCGTCGTGAAATAGACAAATGGAAGTCCATGTC
>JAEVZT010000375.1 GCA_023392115.1 Chloroflexota bacterium | reverse complement strand
GAGGCGAGCAACCTGCGCCAGCTCGACCGCTGTAAAAACTGTGGTGGCGAAATCAAGCTGGCGGGGAAAGGTGTTGTTGTCTGCAAGTTCTGCGGGACTGAATACTTCCTCTCCTAAATACTGGGGGGAAACGTTTTGACAGGGAATCCGTAGAATCAATCTGGATGAAGGGAGCGTCTGATGACAGACCTGTATCACCAATTCGCGGATAATCGCGGCGCGTTTGAACGCCTGCTTGAACGCATTCCCGGCTTTCGCGGCTATCTCGACAAGAACGATCGCCGGGCAGCTGATCGAGCGGTGCGCGACTATGTCGCCGACGCCGTCACCCGCCGGATTCAACGCCTGAACCAGATTGAGAAGGCGCTGCTCGATGGCGGCGGCTTGAGCTACATGAGCAAGACGACGAACGTCAAGGCGAAGCTGCAAACCTATCATGACCGGATCAAAGCCGCCGCGCCGGGCTACTCCGGTTTTATGGATGCTGTGCGCGTCGACGAACTGGCGCTCGAGCGGTTGTACAACTTCGACGAGGCGCAAATCCTGTATGCCGATCGCTTTGATAAGGCGCTCGACGCGTTCGACAGCGCCGTCCAGTCGCAGCAGGGCATCGACGAGGCGATCGCGGCGCTTGATGCGCTTGCCGTCGAGGCGAATAACGCCTACTCACTGCGCGAGAGCGTGCTGACCGATTTGAACGACAACTTACCGAAGTAAAGGAGACCCTTCATGGCGCGCATTATCGATGTCATCGATCACACGAATGTAGCCAGCGACGAACTCGCCTACCGCGAGCCGCAAATGGGCGGCGGTGACTGGCGTATGGGGTCGCAGGTGATTGTCAACGAGAGCCAAGCGGCGGTCTTCGTGCGCAGCGGCGAAGTGCTCGACGCGCTCGGTCCCGGGCGGCACACGCTTTCAACAGCTAACCTGCCCATCCTGTCGGGGTTAATCGGTTTGGCGACCAGCGGGCGAACGCCGTTCACCGCCGACCTGTATTTCGTCAACCTGAAGGATTTGCCGCAGGTGGGCTGGGGGACGAATCCGCCGATCCTGATGGAAACGCCCGGTCGCGGCTTGGGCGTCGTACTGCTCCAGACGCATGGTGTAATCGATATCGGCGTTGACGATCCGGTGCGGTTCGTCAAACAGTATGCGGTCGGCAAGCCAGTGACGCGTTTGAGCGACATCAAAGACCGCATTCAGACCGTGCTGCTCGGCGAGATCACCGGGCTGCTGGCGCTTTCAGGGGCGCAGAGCGTGCCGGATGCCAACCGCCTCTTGAGCGATCTCGAAGGGGCAATGCTGTCGCGCCTGAACGACAAGTTCCAGCAGCTTGGGATGCGGATCAAGGCGTTCGAAGCCGTGCCATTCCGCGCCAAGGAGGACGTCACGCTCGACGAGATTCGCAACTATATCAGCGACGAGATGTACGAGCGTTATATGAACGAGCGGCGCTTCGGCATTGCCGAAGAAGCGGCGAGGAATACGGGCGCGGGCGGCGCGCTCGCCGGGGCTGGAGTTGGCTTCGGCGTCGGTCAGCAGATGGGGTCGGTGATGAACCCCGACATGGCGGACATGCAGCGGCGCATGTCCGAACAGCAAATGATGATGCAGCAGATGATGATGAACATGATGCAGGGTCAGGCGGGGACGAGCGCCGCTCAATCTGCGCAGAGTACAGGCGCGGCATCAGCTAACCCGCAGACGCGCGAGGAAATTCAGGCGCTGCTGGACGCGCTCGACGCGAAGCTGGTGGCGGGCGAAATCTCCGAGTCGGTCTACAACAAGCTGGTTGAGAAGTGGCAGAGCCGGCTCAACCAGATGAGCTAAGCAAGACAGGGCGACCCGCTGCCGGGTCGCCCTTTTTTTTATGGCAGTTGAATCGTCGCGAATGGGAAGCTGTCGCCCGTATCTGCGGTGAGGCGTTCGCCCGTGTCTGGATCGTACATCCCGATCGTCAGCCGATAATCACCTGCCGCGACCGCGCCGATTGGGATGATATACACGTCGCGGAATACAACATCTACATCCCATTCGGCTGTTGAAATGCGCCCATCCTGCGGAAACTGGTCGTCCTGCGCGACCGGCTGTGGACCTTCCCCTAACACATGGACGAAGACCTTAAGCGGCGCGTTCGTGTCACGCAGAGGACGCCAGTCGAGCCAGATGGTCAGCTCATCCGATGGCTCGCGCCAGACGTGCGCTCCGCCCAATTCTGCTACATCCATGCCACCGTTGTCGGCGAAACTGGCAAGTGATTCGCCGTTCGCCGCTGCGTCAGCAGCATTCCAGCGCATGTACTGGTCGATCGGCAGGCGTGGAAATCGCGTTGATCTCACCGTCTGCATGTTGTCCGCCAGCCACGCGCGAGCGGTGTCACGGTTAGCCCATCCCGTCGGTGACTCCGCAACATACCAGATCGAATGGCGATCGACGCTTCGCGTAGTCAAGATGGAGGCGATTTCTTCGGCGGGCTGCTGCGGATTGGCAGGCAGTTGAAGCTGCTCGCCGGGAACCCGGTACTCGTCAAAGTAAAAGGCGAATGCCATATCGGCTGCCGCCTGAACGACGGTGTCGTCTGGCTGCACCCGATCGCGCAAATACGACGCCAGCGAGCGCCAATCAGGGGATTTCGCGTAGTCATGAGAACCATAGTGATTGATGAGGCTGAAGCCGCTCACCCCCACAACTAGAGCGAACAGACTCAGCGCCAGCGCACGCCCTAACAAAGCAGGTTTCACCAGCCGTGGGATGCCAAGCATTAGCGAAACAAGCAGGAGCGTGTACGCCGGCGCCGCCGACAACACGTAGCGCGGGGTGAACACACCCAAGCGGGTTGAGACGAGACCGAGCAACAGCAGCGGCACGGTCGCCAGCAAACCGAGCAGCAGGGCAGGGGAACGCGGTCGTCGAAGCAGCAGCGCCCATCCAACGATCAACGCGACGAGCAGACCGATCCAGAGCACGGCAACGAATTCACGCGGGAGCGTTTCGCCGAAGGTCAGCGTTGGCAAGAACCACGTGAACCAGAGCGGCGGATCAAAGCTGCCGGTTGTGCCAGTGTAGCCGCTGCCGACAAGCAGACGTTCCTGCAAGTACCACGGCACGAGGATTAAGCCGATCGCAACCTGCGAGCCGATCCACTGTGCCAGCAGGCGGCGGTCGCGGCGATAGGTGACAAAAACATACAGATTGAGAACGACAATGACAAAAAGCTCGAGGTAGTAGACGTAGCCCGCAAAGGCAGCAGCCACCACGTAAAGCGCCCAATCGACGCGGCGGCGATATCGCAGCGCGCGCAGTGCTAGCCACAGCGCCAGCGGCGTTAGCGACGCCCAGATCGCGTAATTACGAGCATCCTGCGCGTGCCAGACTTGATAGGGGTGAATCGTCCACAGCAAGGCTGCCAGCAGCCCAAAACGCACGCCGCCGATCTGTTTGCCGAGGGCATACAGCGCAGGAATCCCGATCACGTTGAGGAGCGCGGGCAGCAGGCGCACCGTGTACTCGCCCGTGCCGACCGTTAGCCCCCACAGGCGGTACAGGACATAGCTCAACGGCGCTTGCGGGTCGACGGTTGCGATGTTCGCCAGTGTGTCGGCGAGCGGCTCACGTACCCAGTGAATCAGGGTGAACGCTTCGTCGCCGCGCAGGGGCACTGTATTGATGTGGAACAATCGCAGCGCGAAGCCGAGCAGCGTCAGCCCGGCGACGATCAGCAGCGGTGTTGAGCGTTGCATGATCACCCGAATACTGTGGCTGCCTCGAACGCTTCGATCTGTTCAGGCGTCAGTGTCTTGTACCGCCCTCTGCCAATGCTCCAGATGTAGTCCTTGAGACTTGGTTTGAGCTTGCTCGCTTCAGGGAAGACGACCGGCACTGCTGGATCAACCATTTCGACTTCAACGCGCGGGTCGACAAAGACGATCAGCGGGTGTACCTCGACATCGGGCGCGATCGGCTCGAGCAAGCGCTTGACATGCGCTGCCGCGTCGCGCGCGTCCCGGTTTGGATCGCCAAGGCTGTCAAAACGCAGGAAGCTGAAGATGCGGGCAAGTCCGCCACGCTGGAAACGTGACCATTTGTCACCCTCGACGCGAAACTGACCATCCTGATAGCGCGTCACCATAGCGAAGACGCCCTGCGGCGCGACGAGGACATGACGGGCGGGGAAGTGGAAGTAGTGATAGAGGACGGCATTCTTGCCGATCCCACGCAGGCTGTCGCCGATCACATCTTCGGGGTGTGGCTGACGAATCCAGAGATTCGCCAGCCGAACGGAAATCATCGTGATCATCAGCGCAGCGAGGAGCACCACCGAAGGCAGAATCAGCGCCAGCGTGACATCGTCGGTCTGGGTGTTGATCAGGAACAAACCCAGCAGCGGAATAGCAAATGTGACAAAGAACAGATACTGTGCGACTTTACGCAGGCGTCCTGCCAGTCTAGCGTTAGTTACGATGCGCATCGCGCTTGCAGTCCCTTCGGAAATCAGCCGCCAGAAACAAAGTACGAGAGATGCCCGCCATGCCGCACTTCCGCGCAGACCAAATCGCCAAAGCGCTGTGTTGGCAGGATGCGCCATGTGCGCGGGCTGCCGTAGGCGTTACCGATTACGGCGCGATCGATATCTTCAGCCGCCGGTCGAATGCAGTGGGTGATGGCAACATCCAAGCGACCGGCAATAATGCCGAAGTCCTTGTAGATCTGCACGTCATAGAGCGGTCCGCGGCGCAGGTAACCGGACGGTCCCGATGCTGCATTCCAGAATTGCACTTCCTGACAGTGGAGGTTGACGGCGTTGCGCAGGCTGACGAACTCGTCGGCAGTATCCCAGAGCAAACTCTGGCACGTGGGGTAGGTTTCGAGCACGCCCATGTTGGCAGCGGCATCGCCTTGTTGGGTTGTCGTGCCCGTGGTCGTGCCGGCAGTTGATCCCTCCGCGCCGGTGATCTCGGCTGTAATGCGCGCCTTCCCACCCATGTTAATGCTCACCGGCGCTGTCCCGTCGGCGGGACCCAGCACCTGCGCCGAGGCTAGGTTATTGATGTCAAAGCGCCCGCCCGGCGTCCACGCCCAGTAGC
>JAEVZT010000356.1 GCA_023392115.1 Chloroflexota bacterium | reverse complement strand
ACGATCTCGCGCGAAAGCTGGCTGAATCCGGGGAACTGCGTCGCCGCGTCGGGATTCATGGCGAGGTTGAGCGAGAAGACGACGTCATCCGCCGTGAGCGCCTCGCCATCATGCCACAGGACGCCTTCGCGCAGGTGGAACGTCCACAGCGTGTAATCTTCGTTGGCTTCCCATGAGGTCGCTAGCTGCGGCGCAAGCTCGCTGACGTCTTCGTTCCAGCTCACCAGCGGCGACCAGATTTTCGACACCCACGTGCGCCCCGCCGAGTCCATGTAGGGGATAATCATCGGAGCGCCGCCGGGACCAACATCAAACGCGCCGACCAGCGTTCCGCCGCCGCCCGCTTCCTGCGCCACGCCGACCATCATCGGCAGCGACAGCAGCACAATCAATGCCAGAACCAACACTCTTTTCAAAAGCTGCATCATGTCCTCCAAGATACACTCTATAAAAGACAAATAACCTACCCGTCCTAGTGGCTTGCCGCCGCGCCTCCTTCCACACAGACGATTTCGGGGATCATCCGTTCGGCGACCCCGCGCAACCGTATCGCTTCCGTCTCGTCAATCCAGCGGTAAGGCAGGCGCAGGCGCGAGCCGACGTCCGCCCAACCGCCGATCACCGACAGGAGTTTGTCGACAGCGCCGTTGGGATAGTGCTGCTCGGTAATGTACGGCGTGATGGCGCTGTCGAAGAACTGGCGTATCCGCCCCTCGATTTCGAGCGCGGCGGCTAGGTCGACCCGCATCAGGTCGTACCAGCGCTGCGCGCCAATCGGATGCAAGCAGGCGACGTTCGAATATGCCCCTGCCGCGCCCTGCCCGTAGCCCGTCGCCAGATGATGACCCGGCACGAACACCGACAGATCGGCGCAGTGCGCGCGCATTTCAGCGTACCACGCGGCGTCGCCGCCCGCGACCTTGACGCCGACGAGTTGGGGCACGGCGCGCTTCAGCCTGCCGATCTGTTCAGGCGTCAGCACGCGTTTGGCGTGCGGCGGGTTGTACAGGATCAGGTTGACCGGCGCGGCAGCTTCGGCGAAGTGACGCAAGCAGGTGATCATCTCGGCTTCCCGCAGTGGGAACCAGTCGGCGAGGATCACCTGAAACGCGCTCGGCTTGAGCGCGACCGCGCGCCGGATGCGGTTCAGCGACAGCTGGAAGCTCATGTGGCTCGCGCCGATCTGGAACGGCAGCCCCGCCGCTTCGCAGCGCGCCGCGACCAGTTCGTGAATGCGGTCGAATTCATCCTCGGTCTGGGTATAGAACTCGCCGGCAGTGCCATTGGTGTACAGCCCGTCCACGCCGGCGCGCGTCAAATAGGCCAGCTCGGCGTCGAGGCGTCCGTAGTCGATGCTCTCGTCGGCATTGATCGGCAGGAGCAGCGTCGCCCAACTGCCGCATATTTCAGCTGCGGTCAGTGGTTGCATTAGCCGCTCGCCGCCTTTTTCTCGCCTGAAGCGGCGCTGGCTGCTTTCATGCGCCGCAAGCGTTCCTTGATGTCGTCATAGTGATGATTCAGCGCCCGCCGCACGAGTTCCGCGTCGCCGGTGCGCGCCGCGTCAACGACCGCGCCGTGCAGCTGTGCCGTGCGCAGCGGGTTCATGTCGGCGATGTCGGCGTAGCTGAGCGCGTTGCCGAGCGTTTTCCAGAAAATCTCCTGAAGCTGGAGCAGGATCGAGTTGCCAACCGGACGGAACATCTCAAGATGGAAACGCCGGTCTGTTTCGACCAGCGGCTCGCCGCGCCCGGCAAGCTCGACCATCTCGCCGACGATGCTGTCGAGCAAATCAAGGCGATCCGCGTTGAGGTGTGGCAGCGCGTATTCGACCATGCCGCTTTCGAGCACTTCGCGGACTTGGAGCAGGTCTTCCAGCTCGCGCAGGTCGGACAGGAAGTTATAGGACAGGTTGTCGATGATCGGTTTCAGGGTGAAGCCGTTGACGTATAAACCGCTGCCGCGCCGCACTTCGATGATGCCGAGGGACGCCAGCGACTGCACGGCTTCGCGCACCGAATTGCGGCTGACGCCAAGCTGCTTGCTCAGGTTGTTCTCAGACGGCAGCTTGTCGCCATCTTGCAAGCGGTTGTCGAGGATGTACTGCTTGATCGCCTCTTGAATTTGATCGTTGATCAGCGGCGTCGGCGGCAGCTTCTTAAGCGGTTTTTCCACCTAAATTCACCTAAAGCAATAACATCTATTCTCCACAGTATACGCAACTTGTAGGATATGTGCAACAAGCCCGATTTGCCATCACAAATTCCCTGTAGCTGACATTAGGTAGAGACGGCAGAAGTGGGCAAAGGAGAAATGTGTGTATCAGGAGTACATTGAGATACGCGGCGCGCGGGAAAACAATCTGAAGGACGTGTCGTTACGCATTCCCAAGCGCAAGATCACGATCTTTACCGGCGTATCAGGTTCAGGTAAGTCGTCAATCGTCTTTGACACGATCGCGTCTGAGGCGCGCCGCCAGCTTAACGAAACCTTCAGCACATTCGTCCGCAACTTTCTCCCGCGCTATGCCCAACCGGACGCCGACGCCATCGAAAACCTGAGCATGGCGATCGTCGTCGACCAGAAGCGGCTTGGCGGCGGCTCGCATTCGACAGTCGGGACGATCACCGACATTTATTCCGTCCTGCGGCTGCTGTTCTCGCGCGTCGGTCAGCCGTACGTCGGCGCGTCGAACCTCTTCTCGTTCAACGACCCGCAGGGGATGTGTCCCGAATGTAACGGTATCGGGCGCAAGATCGGCGTTGACCTCGACAAGTTCCTCGACCCGTCGAAGTCGCTCAACGACGGCGCGATCCTCTTCCCCGAACTCGCCGTCGGCAGTTGGGATTGGACGGTCTGCACGCAGTCGGGGCTGTTCGACAATGACAAGCCGCTCG
>JAEVZT010000308.1 GCA_023392115.1 Chloroflexota bacterium | reverse complement strand
TCGTTCTCGATTACCGCATCCTGCCCGTGCCGAGCATGAGACGGAAGTAGGGGGCGAGGCGCTGGCTTTCGCTCAATTCCGACGGGTCGAAGCCCATGCCGTTCCACTTCGTCGGCGTGGACAGCATGACCCCGATGCGCACGCCGATCAACGGCGCGAATGACTTGGTGATCCGCAGCCGGAACTCGACGCCGACTCCCGCCAGTATGTTCGCGCCGCCGCCGGTGATGCTCACGCCCTGCGACGTCCTGTTCTTCGGCTGAACACTCATACCCGTGCCGCTGCCTCCGGCGCCGATCAGCGGGTAGACGCGCAGCCCGCCGCGCTCGAGCAGCAGCCAGCCGACATTCGCCATGCCGCTGCCCGCGCCAACTGCCGACTGGTGGATGTCATTCTCAGCGCGCGCGTTCGTTCCTTCACCGCTGCCGCCGATCAGCAGCCGCCCGACCTGAAAATAGCCGCCGCCGCCCGAACTGACGCCGTTGAACTCGGGGGCGGGGTAGCCGCGGCTCTTCAACGCCCACTCAACCGTGCTGGCGTTATTAAGGCTGCTTTCGCCAAGCATAAGGAAGCTCGCGCCACCCCGCGTCGATCGCGGTGACTGTGTTGTCGACAGCAGCCACGACAACGGACGGATGAGTAAATGGAATAGATGGATTAGCGCATGGAACGCGTTCATATCGACTCCAGTGTTATTTGTGATTTCGAGAACAAGTCTAACGTCATCTCGTCCCCGCGCCAATTTGTAGTATCCTTATGGGGAAGTCTGGAAAGTTCGAGTGTAGGTTACTCACATGGATATTTTAGGGATTGGCGGCTGGGAACTGGTCGTCGTAATCATCATCATGCTGATCGTCGCGGGACCGAAACGCATGATCGCATGGTCGTACACCCTCGGACGCTATATCGGTATTGTCCGCGGCATGTGGGCGGAGACGGCGAAGCAGCTTCAGCGCGAGCTTGACGAGAGCGGAATCGACGTGCAAGTGCCGACGAACCTCCCGACCCGGCAGACGCTGAACAACGAAATCCGCCGCGCGGCTGCCCCTCTGACCAAGCCGCTTCAGGAATCGCTCGACTCGGTCAAGACGACGGTCAACGAGACGAAGCAGGCTACGAAATTCTCGACGACGCCAACCACCCCCGCCGCGCCCGCGACACCTGCGCCCGCCCCCGAGAAACCCGTGCCGCAGCCCGCGCCGCAGAAGGAAACGCCGGCACCGGCTGCTGATGGCGCTAACAACAGTCGCTCTGATTTCGGCACATGGTCGGCGGGCGAGGGGGATAAGACGAGCTAGCTACCTCGCCGGAGGCTCAAAGCCTCCGGCTGCTGCACAAGAAAGCCCGCTCAAGCGGGCTGTTTAGCCCCGTTCACGGGGCTTTTTTCTGCTGCCAGACCCTTTGAGGGTCTGGCGGGGCGCACATGCGAAATCCGTCTGCGCGGGTGAGAGGATTAACCCCGCCGTGCTTCCCATTCGTGCTGCGCCTCGAGCGCCGGGATCAGAATCGCTTCGACATCTTCAAGCGTTTTGATGTGGACCAGTTTTTCGCGCAGAGCTGCCGCGCCGGGCACGCCGATGTGGTATTTGGTCAGCTGCCCGCGCAGTTCGAGCACCGCCTGCTTGTGTGACAGCTTGGTCGTCGCCAGCGTCAGCCGCGCGTGTTCGAGCGTCAGCGCGATCCGCTCCGCCGGAGTCGGTTCGGGCAGCTTTTCGCCGGTGCGCAGCCAGTGGGCGATGTGGTGGAAGATCCACGGGCGACCGAGCGCGCCACGCCCGATCATCACGCCGTCACAGCCTGTCTCGTCGAACATGCGCGCCGCGTCTTCCGGCGTGTTGACGTCGCCGTTGCCGATCACCGGCACGCTGACCGCCTCTTTCACCTGCCGGATCACATCCCAGTCAGGCTCGCCGGTGAAACCCTGCGTCGCCAGCCGCGCGTGAACGGCGATCGCCTTGACGCCGACGCTTTCGGCGGCGCGGGCGAATTCGACAGCCGTGCGCGTCTTTTCATCCCATCCGGCGCGGATTTTGACCGTCACCGGCACGGGCACGGCTTTGACGACCGCCTCGACAACCCGCGTCGCTGTACACACGTCGCGTAGGAGCGCCGCGCCCGCCCCGCCTTTAGCGATCTTCGGCACCCAGCAGCCCATGTTGATGTCGACGATCGCCGCGCCGTCGTCGACGACCACCTGCGCCGCGTCCGCCATCACGTCGGGATCGCTGCCGAACAGCTGCACGGCGAATGGGTGCTCGTCGCGCGTCCAGTCGAATAGCGCGTATGAACGCGGGATGCGCCGGTGCAGCGCCTCGCTGCTCAAAAGTTCGGTGCAAACCAAGCCGACGTCGCCGAACGAGCGGCACATCTGGCGCATGGCGTGATTGGTTTGCCCCGCCATCGGCGCGAGCGTCAGCGGCGTATCGATGACGACGTCGCCGATATGCAGGGGACGCAAATAGGTTTTCACAGGCGCTTGCGTGCTCATCAGTTCCAGTATCTCACTCTGACGGTCTGCCTATGATCGCAAACGAGTCGCCATTTGTCACGAGCGAGATACTGGCTGACGGGGAAGATTCGCCGGTTATTCCGTCCGGAAGCGCGGGGATCGTCGCCCGACGCTCAAAGCATCGGGCTAAGAGAAAAAAGCCCCGTGAACGGGGCTGAACAGCCGGCTTCAGCCGGCTTCCTTGGCGGCAGGCGGAGGCTTTGAGCCCCCGACGGATCATCGCTGCGATACGCTATTCCGTCCGGAAGCGCGGCGCGGGGATGGTTTCCATGCAGCTCGCGTCGAGTTCGGCGGACGGGTCTTCGATGAAGCCGATCAGCAGGCGCGACGCGCACGGGTGCTGGATGACATAGTGCATGTGATACGGCAGCATGAAACCGTGCCCGTTCGGCAGGGTCGCCAGCGTCGAGTCGAGCCATTCCTGCGAACTGTACTGGTCGAGCGCGCCGCTCATGATCAGCACCGGCGTGTCGGCGACTGCCGGCAGGCGATCAGCGTCGGTCGGGATGCGCGCGCCCCACGCTTGGCACTCCGCGACCATCTGTTCATGGACGGCGGCATAGCCGGCGCGAAAGGCGGGGTTGATGCTCTCCAGCGCGGCGTCAAACGCTTCAGGCGTCACGGCAAGAATGCTGTCGGTACAGCGCATCGACATGTACGCGCCGATCGGGCTGAGCGGGTCGGGTACAGGACTCAGGGCGGAGACGTAAGGCATGACGACATCATACTGTTCGGCATACAGCGCGCCGATCAAGCCGGGCACGATCGGGATGTTGACGTCGTCTTTGAGCAGCTGCCCAAACCCTTGAAGTACGTTGTCGCCGGTTAGGGAGGTATCGACACCGTGTACGGTTACCGGCAGCGGGTTCGCGTTCAGGCGCTCGACGATCACCGCCAGCGCGCCGGTCAGGTCGAAGGGGAAAGCGCGCGCGCAGTCGGCATTTGCCTGACACAGTGCCGAGACGGCGTCAATTGTCCGCTGCAAACCCGCTGGGATCGCTGCCTGTAAGTCGCCCTGCGGCGGCTGGAGCGCGGTGACGATCGCGGCGCGCACGTTTTCCGGGTGATCGCGCAGCAGCGTCATGGCGACCGACGATCCGTAAGAGCCGCCCCAGACGTTGTACGTTTCATAGCCGAGCGCGCGGACGATGTCGGCGGCGTCGGCGGCGTTGTCGCGCGTCGTGAAGTCAGTCACGTCGACGCCCTGTGCCTCGAAACGCTCGCGGCAGGCGGTGACCCACTCGTCGCCGGTCGCTTCAAGCGATTCGGGACACGTTAGCGCCGGATCGGAATGACCGATGCCGCGGTAATCGAATAGGATGATGTCGCGCTGGCGGTTGATCGGCAGGAGGAAGCTGCCAAGTCCACCGGCGTAGCTGTCAAGCGTGCGCGAGCCGGGTCCGCCGTCGAGGAAGATTAGCGGGTCGGCGACGGGATTGTTTCTATGCGCCTTGAACACGGCGACCGCCAGCCGCAGCGTGCGTTCGTCGGCGTGCGCCCGATCCTGCGGCACGATGACCATCCCGCAGTCGACGTCCACGCCAGCCGGAAAGTCGACGGGACACGGCGCGGGTTCGAATACCGGTGTTGTATCAGATTGTGCTGAAAGCGGTTGTTGGATCGAAAAGGGAGGCACGAGCAGGAGAAGACCGAAGAAAACGAGCAGGGAACGCATTGCCGGCATGAGAGTCCATCCTTTTGCTGCGCTGTGATTCTCTATACGGAGAATGGCTGTGCCGGTTACGGGTGTTGATAGGATCAACGGCAGGTTGGTTGGGTAAACGTCGCGCAGCCGGCAGAAATACGTGCGATCGCCGGCAGCGGGCAGCAAGAACGCCTGCGTACATGCAGGCGTCTGAATAGTTTCTATTTTGTTGTTGCGAAAGGAGTGCGCGTTAGCCGTAAACCTGATTCAGCCACATGACGTAGGCTTCGTCTTCGACCAGCGAGCGCGAAACGCGGCAGTAGCAGTCCTGACTGCACGTGTAGAACGTCTCGACGTTTTGCCGGCTTCTGTGAACGCCACGCCCGCAGTGCTTGCAGGTGATGGTGTTGTTTTCAGTGTATTCACGGTCGGCGAGAGCGATCAGGTCTTGAACGCTGCCGCTGCGAAATCGGTATTCGACCTGTTCTTTCAGGAATGTCACCATGCTCTCTCACCCTCGCGTTTTCATTGAAGAAACGTAGCTAATATCATTCTATGGGACATTGTCTCCATTGAAACTTAAGGTTTATCACCCAATGAATATGTCATTTGTCCATATATTCGAATAGAGTGCTTCAACGATTCTCCGGAGAATGAAAAGGGCGATCCGTGTTGGAT